>JAQUYZ010000102.1 GCA_028691625.1 Eubacteriales bacterium | reverse complement strand
CGTCTCCGGGGAGCACTTTGGTTCCCTTACTCAATTTGAACCGGGCCACCATCTCCTTCAGCAATTCTGCCTGGCTAGACAATTCCTCACTGGCTGCTGCGCTCTGTTCTGCAGTCGCCGAGTTGTTCTGGACAACCTGGGACACCTGTTCGATTCCCTTGTTGATCTGCGCAATTCCGGTAGCCTGTTCATTGGAAGCATCTGCGATGCCGCCGACCAGGTTTGCAGCCTTCTCAATCCCGTCCACGATTTCCAGGAGGGCCGAAGCCGTATCATTGGCAATCTTTGTCCCTGCCTGCACCTTGTTGATGGAGCCCTCGATGAGATCTGTAGTCTCTCTGGCTGCTGCCGCACTTCTGGCTGCAAGGTTCCTGACTTCCTCCGCAACGACCGCGAATCCTTTTCCGTGCTGTCCCGCCCTGGCTGCTTCCACCGCGGCATTCAGAGCCAGTATGTTGGTCTGGAACGCGATGTCATCGATCACCTTGATGATCTTGGATATATTGGCAGAGGAATCATTGATTTCCTCCATGGAATTAAGCATTTCCTTCATTTGGTCATTGCCCTTTTCTGCATTGTCCCTCGCAGTGCCCGCCAGCTCGCTTGCCTGATTTGCTTTCACCGCGTTCTGCTTCGTCTGGGAAGCTACCTCAGTGATGGATGCCGTCAGCTCCTGGATCGCGCCGGCTTGCTCCGTGGATCCCTGAGACAATGACTGGCTTCCGTCGGATACCTGTCTGGACCCCGACGCCACCTGTTCCGCCGCATCGCTGATGTCTCCCATCACCTGACCCAGAGAAACGATGATGTTGTTCAGAGAATCCTTGATTTCAACAAAGTCTCCTTTGTATTCCGCCGTAATTGCGAGATTCAGATTTCCCTCGCCGATCTCTGACAATACCTTTGAAATTTCATTGATATAGCTTCTCAGGTTTTCTATTGTCCCGTTCAACGCAAGCTTAATCGCCGCATGATCTCCGCGGTAATCCCCTTCCATCATGACCTGCAGATTGCCTCTGGCCATTTCCTGCAATACAGAGGAGGCCTCTTCGATGGGAGCGATGATCGCGTTCAGGGTTTCGTTGATCCCTTCGATCACTCTCGCATATTGCCCTTTGAATTTTGCCTCTTCTCCCCTGGTCGACAGCTTGCCTTCTACCGCAGACTGGGCCAGCATATCCGTCTCTTCCACCAGGAATTTAATCCCTTCGATCATTGCAATGAGCGCAGGAACCAGCGTGTCGCCTTCACTTCGTTTGCCACCGTCAACGATATTCTGAAGATCGGATAAGTCTCCGTTTCCAACGTGGGTCAGGATTTCAACGACGCGGTTCATGCGATAGCTGATCAAATTGATCGATTTGCTGATTTCATCATAAATGCCGAGATAGGAGCCTTCCATCTTGACAGAATAGTCATTCAGGCTCATCCTGTGCATGACTCCGTTCCCTTCCTGCAAGCTGCCCAGACCGTCAATGCAAGCGTTGATGCTCATCTTGATTTCATTGAAATCGCCTGTATATTCTTCTGTGATTTTCTCAGGTATTTCGCCTTTTCCGATCTGTTCCATGTATCCGGCCGCCATATTCAACGGCTTAAGCAGTGCGTCCAGCGTCCCGTTGATCCCGTTCACGATTTGCGCATATCCGCCCTTCAGTCTGCTGATATCGGCACGGTAAGACAACCGGCCTTCTTCAGCGGCCTCATTAAGTTTCATAGATTCATCCAGCATCGTGTTAAAGGACTCTCTTACATGGTTCAGGTTTTCGATTAAAATTCCATACTGACCTGCGAATTTGTTTTCCAAATCACCGGGATCCATACCGTCAGCCATCGCCTGCATATATGGAAGTGCGACGTTCAGCGGTTCCACGACAGCGTCCAGGGTTCGGTTGAAGCCTTCAATGATTTCCCTGTAGCCTCCGTGGAATTTTGCAATGTCCCCCCGGGTTTCCAGATTGCCTTCCACGGCTGCTTCGATCAGATGGTCTGCTTCCGATACGAGATTTTTCAGTGTGCTGATCACAGTGACCATACTGATACCCAGCGTATCCTTGTCCGATCTCGGTTCAATTTCCAACGAGAGATCGCCTTCCGCAATCTTTCTTGCAACCTCGGACTGTTTTTTAATATTGTCAGCGATATTATCAAAGCCGCGTCCGATCAGACCAATTTCGTCGTTTCGTTTCAGATACGCTTCCCCGATCTGCAGATCCGTGTCACCAAGCACGAGAAGGTTTGACTTCTCCGCAATCCTGCGAAGCGGACTCGTTATTGTTTTTCTTATGATTGCGTAAGAAATGAGAATCAGAATAATACTTGTCACGAGAATCATTCCCGCCATGATCGGAATGAGCTGATTGATCTTTGCATTCTGCTCATTCATCGGGATATCAATTCCCACCAGACCCACAATATCACCTTGGGCATTATAGATCGGGGCAAAGCCCGTTATGGATATTCCAAAGGGAGGGCCGTAATCCTGCGGCTGGGTAAAGCGTCCGATTCCGTCTTGCAGAACAAGCGCAGGATCTTCCGTATAGATCTCCTTTGGATCCGTATACCCGAGGAACCCCCATGCGGATTGATCTTCTTCTTTCAGATAACCGGAAATAATCAGTTTGTAATTTTCACCGGCGTCTATCATGGAATAGACATAGCTTGCACCGTTTCTTTCCTTGACCGTACTCATGGATGCTTTTACCTGGTCAAAGTATCCATCCGTAACGCCCGTTTTGTCATATTCAACAAGCTTATCCCCGTCGATGGATGCTGCAACGGATTCTGCGATGGACAATGCTCTTTCTCCCGTCAGATTGATTGCATTGCTCCGATAACTGTAATAGCTGAATATACCGATTACAAGGGTACTGATCAAGATTGAAGCGATCATTATAATTGTAAGCTTTCGTCCGATTGATCCAAATTCTGTCTTCACCATATCATTTCCTACCTGCCTTTCTGTAATACACATACTATTGATATCGGTTATTCCCCCGAAAACTTTATGCTGATTTGCCGATCACACTATGTACAACAGACCTCGTTTCACTCTTGTCAGATCCTCCAGCAGTTTCTTCCGTCCTTCTTGGCACGGTAAAGGGCCTGGTCGGCCATATTTACAAGGGTTTCCAGTTTTGAATCCATCGTCGGCGACATCATTCCGATTCCGATGGATACGGTGATTTTGCCGTCGGGCGTCTTGATCGCACCGGGTATGTTGAGGGCAGCAAGGTCATCCATGATTCTCTGGGCGATGCCTGTACATTTTTCAAGATCTGCATCAGGCATCAATAAAATAAACTCTTCTCCGCCGAACCGGGCGACAAAGGCATCGTTGTCTTTTACCGTACCTGCGATGGAATCTGCAATTTTCTGCAGACAGACGTCCCCGGCCAGATGTCCGAAGGTATCGTTGTAAATCTTGAAGTAATCGATGTCGATCATCATTGTGCCCAAAGCCGTTCCCCGGTCCGTCGCACTCTGCCATTCCTTCTGATAGATCTCATTAAAAAACCTGCGATTGTACAAGCCTGTCAATGCATCTGTCTGTGACAGTTTCTCCAATTCCCCTGACATGGTATTCAGCTTTGACTGCATGATATCGGACATTCTCACCATAGTCCGCATTTGCCTCAGCAATCGTTTATAGGAATGAAGCAGATTCTTATAGTGATCTTCATCCTTCGCAGATGCAAAGACCTTTGCCTGTATCAGGTTCTCCGCCTCCAGAACCACCTTATATTCTGACTCAAAGATGTCTTCCATTGTATCCCTCCAACTATACCAGCACGATTTCAAAAGAAAGACAGTTCAAGTCCTCTTTGAATTCTTCGCCGCATTCGATTGCCGTTTCATTTTCCGCATCGCACAGCCAAAGAACGGAGATGTTTTTGCCCTTCTCCACCTCTGCCTGCAGCATATCCAGTATTGTCATAAAAATCTTCGAGGTGCTGCTGTTGAAATAGATTATCTCAAACTGCATGACCGCTTTCTCTGTGCCCAGTGTCGATAAGTATTCCTGCAGCCATTCCATAGCCGGAGCATAAAACTTTGCAGCATTTTCCGGGAAAGATTCCCCTTTCATAATCATTACGTTGGCCGCCTGGTCAAAATAAATAGATGGCGTCGATTGGGTATTCGCTATACTTAAAGCCTGCATCTCCTACCTCCCTACAACTACTCTGATGGTGAAGAACGAATGCTCCCCATCTATGGGCAAAAAACTGTATTCAATGGGTTCCGTTCCCTTTCTTGCCATTTCTATCAGTCCAAGCCCCGCGCCTTTGCTTTCCGGCGCAGAATCCATTCTTCTGCGTTCTTTATACAATGCCTTCAGCTCCTCTTTATTCATCCCTCTGATCAATTCAAGCTTATCCTTCAAGCCTGATATGTCATCGTTGCAGACCTTATTTCCGCACAGGATGAAGTAACCGTTTTTCTCATGGCCGATCACCACGACTCCGACTCTCAGTTCATTGTCTGCCGCTTCCGTTTTGGGGATCCGCTCTGCCGAATAATTTAAAATGTTCTGCATCTGTTCAGTAAATACGGAAAAAACGGACTGGGCGGTCAGATTGCCGGCCTCCTCATACTCAAGGTTCTTCCGCAGTGTTTGGGCAACTCCTTCAATACTTGCATGAGCAATCGGTCCGCAATAATAAAATATAATATTCTTTCCTTTTGCCTGCTGATAAAAATCGTAAAGCTCCAGTTCCATCAAATCGTACCTCCTGATTCCAGCCGGAAACCAAACATGGTCACGTCATCGCGCAATATCTCTTCTTTTCTATAATCCTCATAGGTAGACCAGAGGATTTCCTTCTGCTCTTCCATAGTACACTGCTGTATGGTTTTCAAAACAGTAAGCATGCCCTTTTTACCAAAGGGAAGATGCTTTTCTCCGCCAACCTGGTCCTTAAATCCGTCGGTAGCCAGATAGAATGACATCCCGGAATTCAATTGTACGCTTTGATTCACAAAGCTTTTTCCCATATGATTCACATCGGTTCCTATGGTATAGGAAATGCCCTTCAGTTCTCTGGACTCCCCGTTTTCTATGATAAACAGGGAGATTCGCGCCCCGGAATACAGGATCTCACCCCGGTTGGATACATAAATAATTCCGGCATCCATGCCGTCCTGCAGTTCCGCTTTCCCGCTACCGGTGCTCAGCGTCTGATGCAGCAGGCGGTTCAATTCACTAAGAATCAGTGCCGGATCATCGTGGCAGATGTCATCGACAACGCGGTCGAGGATCGCGTTCACAGCCATCGTCATCAAGGCACCGGGCACGCCGTGGCCGGTACAATCTCCCACCGCAACCGTAAAGCCGTCGTCAAATTTCCGCATCCAGTAAAGATCACCGCCTACGATATCCCTGGGCTGCCATATTATAAAATAGTCCTTTAAGGCCTTGCCTATTTCCGTATCATCGGGCAGGATCGTCTGTTGAATCATCTTTGCATATTCGATGCTGTCCTGTATCTTGAGATTTTGTTCATTAAGCTCCCTCGTACGCTCCAAAACCTTATTCTCCAGTGTCAGACTGTAATTCTGTATCGTGTCCGCCATACTGTTGAAGGATTTTCCCAGTTCGCCGATTTCATCGTTGGATCTGATTTCACATCTCCCGTCCATCGTATCCACCCCGAACTGCTTTACAACCTTTGTAAGGTGCATCAACGGTCTGAGCAATCCACTCAGCAGCGCGAAGAGGATAATCATGCTGATCACAATGGATATTGCACATGCATAAGCAAAGCCGAGCAATAACGTATGCAAATTGTTCGTGATCTCAGACGTAGGGATGGAAAAGCCCAGAATCCATTTGGATGAATTGATCTCCGACAGATAGAAATACTTTTCTTGCCCGTCATAATCCGTCAGTTTTGTCAGCTTGTATTTGTTTTGAGTAATCTGGTCTGACAGCGGGACAAACCTGCCGTCCAGAACTTCATTGATCCGGTACGATTTCTCTTCTGTCGGCAGCAGATTTTGCAGCGGATGGGTCATAAATTTCTTTTCATTGTCAATCAGAAACGCGTAGCTGCCCTCTGAAAGCCGAATACTGTTGACCAGTTTCACCAGATAATCCACCGTGATGTCCACTGCCAGCACGCCAACGACCTGGTTGTCCATGGTCAACGGCTCTGACAGAGTAACCACCATTTTTTTAGAATCGCTGTCCACGTAAGGCAATGTGATTACCGTTCCTCCCCGGTTGATGGCCTGCAGAAACCAGTCCCGCCGGGTACAGTCATACTCCGCATCAGGCTCCCAGCCCGTTCCCGACAGAAGATGCTTGTCATAAAATCCGATATAATAATCCAGAACCTGACCATCGGTCTTGCTCAGCTTATTGGCGAGCATTGCCGATATGCGGGTGTCGTCGTAATACGCTTGATTGAATTCGATTTCTTCCTTGAGATTGTCCAA
>JAQUYZ010000101.1 GCA_028691625.1 Eubacteriales bacterium | reverse complement strand
ATACGCCATTCCGCTCACAACGCAGATTCCATACTCAGACAGTTTCTTCGCAAAGCCGTAGGCAGCCCATTTCCCGTAAGCGGTAGCCTTTCTTGCTCCCACTATTGCGATGGACGGTCTGCTTGCCATGGTGATATCACCTATATAATAAAGCATTTCCGGAGGATTGCCAATGTAATTCAACAACTCCGGATAATCCTTTTCCCCGATCTGTACTTTCTTAATCTGTGCCGATTTGATTTTTTCATATTTGAAACCCATCTCGAAAACCCCTTTTTATAATCCCCTGTACATTTTATCCAGACTCCGGAACCGGATCGCCTCTGCAATGTGCCTGACTCCAATCTTCTCCGTTCCCTCCATATCTGCGATGGTTCTTCCCATCTTAATGATTTTATGATGTGCTCTCGCACTGAGAGACAATTGATGAAAAGCCGTTTCCATCAACTTTTTTGTTTCCTTGTCCAACGCACAGTATTTTTTCATCAAGCCCGGCGTCAACTGGGAATTATATGAGATTTCTTCCCCCCGGTATCGCTCGATCTGAATCTGTCTGGCTGCTTCCACTTCCTGCCTCATATCCTCAGAAGTTCTCACGGGCAGAGGTTCGGAAGCGTCTCCGTCCATGGTTTCCATTTCTGCCAGTTCTCTGTACTGAACGGGCATGATCTCTATATGCATGTCGATCCGGTCCAGAAGAGGCCCCGAAATCCTCGACAGATAATTTCGTATCTGGGTCGGGGTGCAGGTGCATTCATGAGTGGGGTCGCTGTAATATCCACAGGGACACGGATTCATGCTTGCAAGCAGCATGAATTTGGCTGGAAAAGCTGTGGTACCTCTGATTCTTGCTATGGTAACCCGTTCATCCTCCAAAGGTTGTCTGAGCATCTCCAGAACATACCGGTTGAACTCAGGCAATTCGTCCAGAAATAATACACCGTAGTGTGCCAGAGAGACCTCGCCGGGTTTTGGGCTGCCTCCTCCGCCTATCAGTGCCGCACCCGAAATGGTGTGATGGGGAGAGCGGAACGGCCTTACCGTAATCATCGGGCGCTGTTCCGACAATTCTCCCGCAATGCTGTAGATCTTTGTTACCTCCAGCTTCTCTTCATAGGTCATGGCAGGAAGAATGCCCGACATCCTTTTTGCCATCATGGTTTTTCCGGCGCCGGGCGGGCCGATCAGCAGAACATTGTGGGATGCAGCTGCAGCAATCTGCAATGCCCTTTTTACAGACTCCTGACCAGCCACATCACTGAAATCCGTTTGTTCCCGGATCCTTCCGGACTGTCCTTTGTTTCTCTTCTGGTATGGTGATATCTCCTGCGCTTCCTCAAAACAGGCTGCAATTTCCCTCAGATTTCTGACGGGATAAATCAGAACATCATCAATTGCGGAGGCTTCTTCCGCATTTGCCTCCGGCAGAATGATTTTTACCACGCCTTGTTTCCTTAACCCGATCACCAGCGGCAAAGCTCCGTTGATCCGATTCACGCTGCCATCCAGAGACAATTCGCCTAAAAAAGCAAGATCCTCAGTCCGTTCCCTTCTGATGAAGCCGGCTGAGATCATCACTCCTATGGCTATGGGAAGATCAAAATGAGTGCCTTCTTTCTTAGTCCCCGCCGGTGATAAATTGATGGTGATCCGTTTTGCCGGAAATTTGAATCCGGAATTAATAATAGCAGCCCGAATCCTTTCCTTTGCTTCACGAACGGTCGCATCCGGAAGTCCGACGATAGTAAAAGCCGGCAGCCCAGGCGAGAGGTCGGTTTCCACGATCACCTGCTCCGATGCAAGACCGTATAATGTTCCGCTCTTTACCTGTGAATACATATCCTTACCCCTTTATCCTGTAATATTTTCAATGTGATGCAAGTAGGCTTGTCCCTCCTTTGTCAGTATTTCAATCACATCAAGTCTGGAATCCTGATCATCAGCAGCATGTATCGCTGCATAATAGGCCGCGGTTCTTTTGATATGTCTGACTTTTACCGCATTGATCGCCTCGCAGGGCAATCCGTAGCTTTGATTCTGCCTTGTTTTCACTTCGATAAATACCAATTCTGCTCCGTCCATGGCAATAATGTCGATCTCTCCGAGCCTGCACCGGAAATTCCGTTCTATGATAAGATACCCCTTATTCTTGAGATATTTTTCCGCAATATCCTCTCCCCAGTTCCCAAGCTTCATTCCTGTTTCCTTTCTTTTTTATTATATTCCATAATATACCAATATTTATTATATTTGTCAATCGGTTTTGTATACATAAAAAATATCCCTGCTGTTTACGCACCCGGAATAATACGGAATAAATAAAAAACAGGAATCTGTATATGCTAATCATGATTTAAATTATGAAAAGAAAGGAGTTCTCACAAATGAGTCAGAATCAAAACAAGATGAAGATTGCCGTCATTTCAGAAGCAAATATCGAGCACATCAATGCTGCCCAGGCCGAAATCAAAACGATGGATGAAAAGGATGTCGTCCTGGTCGCCTACGAAAAATAAAAACAGAAAAAGTATTTTTCAGTTTGTGATATCCAGGAACTCCTGGTTGTATTTCCGGACATATTTCATATTGCAGGAATCACCATGCCCGGGATATATGGTAATTTCATTGCTCCATAGGTTGATGATGTCACGGATTGAGTATTCCATATCCGACGGGGATCCATCGCTCAAATCGGTTCTGCCCAGATCTACATTGAAAATCGTATCTCCGGTAAAAGCAAGCTTGCTCTGATCCGAATAAAAGCACACACTGCCCCTGGTATGCCCGGGCGTATGGATCACCTTGATTTCTTCTTTTCCCAGCAGCAGATTGTCGCCGTTTTCCAGCAGCACATCTGCCTGTTTTTTATACAGATCGCCGTCCGCGCTGTGAATGTAGACGCTGCAGCCTGTCTCCCCCTTGATTTTATCCACTCCCCCCACATGATCGTAATGATGGTGGGTCAATAGAATCCCTTTCAGCATAAGACCAAGATCGCCCATGAGCTTCAGAAATTTTTCTCCGTTATAACCGGGATCAATGATATAGCATTCCCCTTGTTCTTTGTCATAGATTACATAACCGTTACTTTCCAGATTGCCGCCAACAATTCTCTTTATTTTCATTGTCTTTTCCCCCGATTTCTATTTTTGCGTATTTAGTCGACTCCGTTATATTTTAGCCTATCATGGCAGAAATAACAAATAGTTATTGCTTTCAAATAAATTAGTGGTACAATATTGTTTATTAAGACTCGCCGACTAATTCAAAAAGGCTAAGTTTCATGCTTTTTAGCCCTTTAAAGAATGAATGATGTGCATGGACGGTGAAGGAAGAAGGTATCGCAAATGAAAATAGCAATCGTTGGCGCCGGCAAACTTGGAATAAAAATTACAGAAGCCCTGTTGGGCGGAGACCATTCTGTTACGATCATAGATAAAAATGAAGCTTTGTTGCAGAAACTGAGTTCGCAGATGGATCTGATGACTGTCACAGGAAACGCGAAGCAAATCAGTCTTTTAGAGAATATTGGAATCAATACATACGACTATTTGATTTCAGCAACAAACTCTGATGAAAAAAATATTGTAATCTGTGCCTTTGCAAAGCGTTTGGGCTGCAAAAAGGTCATTGCGCGTGTCCGTGACCCAGAGCATATGAATCAGCTTGATTTTGTAAAAGATCTCATGGGGATCGATTATATCGTGAATCCCGATCTGGCCATAACCCTTGAAATCTATAAATTTCTTGTAGAAAAATATACATTGAGCAATGGGATATTTACAAGCGGAAAAATCTCGCTGATCGAGTTTTCAACCGACAGAATGCCTGAGATCGTTGGAAAAACAGTTTACTTTGTCAATGAGTCCCTGGGCAACATGCACGTCGTTTCCATTTCCAGAAACGGCAAAGTCATCATCCCGAAAAGAGATACGATCATCGTAAAGGATGATTCGCTTTATGTTGTCGGCGAAAAAAATCCGATTACACGTCTCAATAATCAAGTTCATGAAAAGGGCAAATACACCAATCTTCAAAAGGTCATGATCCTCGGCGGAGGAAAGACCGGTCATTATCTTGCCCAGAAGCTTTCTGAATTCGGGATATCGGTAAAAATTATTGAAAAAGATAAAGCGCGCTGTCAGTATTTGTCCAATCATCTTGACGATGTGCTGGTGCTGAACGGTGATGCAACGGATATTAGTTTGCTGCAAGAGGAGAATATCGATGAGATGGATGCTGTCGTTACCGCTACCGGCTTTGACGAGGAAAATCTCCTGCTCGCGCTCATGGCGAAACAGCACGGCATTGAAGATGTCATTGCGAAGGTAAGCAGGGAAAGTTATGCGACACTCATTGAAAACATGGGAATCGATATGGCATTGAATCCTTTGGATATGACCGCCAGCAATATACTTCGATTTATCCAGGGTTCAAAGCGTGTCCTGTCTTCTCAGCTCATTCAGGGACAGGCGGAAATGATCGAGATCATTGCTGATGATCATATGCGTCTTACGAACCGGCCGATTGAGCATATCGGTCTGCCTGACGATGTGATTATCGCTGCGATTCATCGCGGCAATGACGTAATTATCCCCAATGGGGACACAGAAATAGAAAAGGATGATAAAGTCATCATCATTTGCCTCTTATCCGAGATTCCGGGTCTGGAAAAGCTTCTCTGTTCCGGCAGGACAGGTTTTTTTAGATAGAGGTTGATCATTGACTTTTCAATAGAGGTGACTGTCTCATCATGATATTAAACTATAAAGCAATCATAAAAATCAGCGGAATACTGATCGTTATTCTCGCCTGTTTAATGCTCCCTTCGCTTTTAGTCTCACATATTTACGGCGAAAGTGACGCAAGTAATGCTTTTCTTGCCTCCGTTATTCCAATGCTGGTCGTCGGGAGCATAATCATTTTTACAGTAAAAGCAGACTTTAGGCATTTGAAGATAAGAGATGGATTTGCAATCGTCGCACTCTGCTGGACGCTCAGTTCTCTGCTGGGTTCGTTCCCGTTTATTATCTCAGGGTATATTCCCAATTTCTTTGATGCTTTTTTTGAAACCGTCTCCGGTTTTACCACCACCGGGAGTTCAATTTTAACCGATATTGAACTGCTGCCCAAGGGGCTGCTATTTTGGCGTTCCTTTACCCACTGGATCGGAGGCATGGGTATTCTCGTTCTGACAATCGCCCTGCTGCCGATGCTTGGACTCAATGGTCAGCGGATCGTCAGAGCAGAAACCACCGGTCCGATCTTCGGAAAATTAACGCCGAAGATTTCGGAGAGCTCCAAGATTTTATACCTGATCTATTTTGGGATGACTATTCTTGAGATCCTGTTGCTCCTTCCCGGGGATATGAGCCTGTATGATGCCATGATCAACACCTTCGGTTCTGTAGGAACCGGAGGGTTTTCCAATTACAACTCCAGCATCGCCCATTATGATAATGCGTATTATGAGGTAGTGATTGCAGTTTTCATGCTGCTCGCAGGCACAAATTTTACCTTGTATTATTTTGCACTGAAAAGTCGCTGGAAGGACTTTTTTTCCGACAGCGAGCTAAGATTGTATCTTCTGATCGTCACAGCATCTATGTTGCTGATCGCGCTCAATTTGAGGTTCAGCGGTTCCTATGATACCATGGGTGAATCTGTTCGTTTTTCCTTTTTCCAAAGCGCTTCCATCATAACAACCACCGGATACGTAACGGCAGATTTTGATCTATGGCCTGCCTTCAGTAAAATGGTTTTATTTATTCTTATGTTCATCGGAGGCTGTTCCTCCTCGACTGGCGGCGGAATCAAGGTAATCCGCATCCTGCTGTTATTCAAACTGCTGAAAAGAGGCATTGGAATCCGCCTGCATCCGAGAGCAGTCATCTCAATTAAGGTGAATGAAAGACCAATCCCCAGCGATACGCTGTCCGGCGTTGTGAATTTTGTTTTTCTGTATATGGGGATCTTTTTCGTCGGAACACTGCTGCTCTCTCTGGAAAACTTCGATTTGATCACCACTGCCAGCGCGGTAGCTGCCTGCCTGGGAAATATCGGACCGGGCTTCAATCTGGTTGGACCTGTTTTAAATTACAGTATTTTCTCGGACTGGTCCAAATTTATGCTTTCCCTTTTCATGCTGGCCGGTCGTTTAGAATTATTTACAATCATACTACTGTTTACCAGACAATTCTGGAATCCGGACAAGTGAGGTATTCTAATGTCGTTTAATTATAAAGTAATAATAAAAGTAGCAGGCATCGTCTCGATTATTATCGGTATCGCAATGATACCCTCTGTTCTTGTTGCCTTCTACTACGGGGAGAAATCCGTCGGCATCGCATTTATCAAGTCAATCCTGCTCTCCTTATCAATTGGTTTCATCATTCTGCTTGCGGTCAGACCTACCTCAAAAGTGATAAAAATGCGGGATGGTTATTTAATTGCAGCATCTTGCTGGTTTATCGCA
>JAQUYZ010000100.1 GCA_028691625.1 Eubacteriales bacterium | reverse complement strand
ATTCGTTGATGGTCTTTACATTCCGAATTTTTCCTTTATTTATGTCGATAAAGAATTTCAAAAACTCATAGCCGGTCAGAAATTCCGGCAGAATCGGCAGTGTGAAGACATAGCCGATGCTTTCCGGCATCAGTTTATTCACTTTATATGTGCCGGCTCCGTCCGCGTCCTCAATGAGCAGGGCCTCACCGCCGTCGGCTTGCAGCTCACCGGAAAGGCAGTTGAAAAGTGTGGTTTTCCCTGCACCGTTTCTCCCCAGCAGCCCGTAGATTTTCCCTTGCTCAAAGGTGAAGCCGGCGCCCTTCAATACCTGCTTCTCTCCAAAATTCTTTTTAATATCCTTTAATTCCAGTTTCATTGGCCCATCTCCCAACTTCTTAAATTGCATCCCGCTTTTTAATTATATAAGATCGCGGCAGCAACTTTCAACTGTTAAAACTTATAAGAAATGATCACATTTGTTGTCTTTTTTCTAATAATTGTGCTATAATACAAATGAGTTAATAATTTTTCGACTGGAGATTGGAGCGTTACTTTGGGAAATTTTACGTCTAAGGCTTTGGAGGCCAATCTAAAACACACACGAATCAAGGATATTGAAATACCCGAGGAACAGCAATGGTTTATTGATATCTCGCAGTCCAAATGGGGAATCCATAAAAGGGCGGACGAATTTATCACTGAACTGAACCATAAATTTGTCAACTATCAATACGTGATCGAAGCATTGCACAACATCAGTCTGACAGATTTATGGTTTTATAATTCCCTGGACGAGTCAGAAAAGGCGCTGACCATATTGGTTAGCATTTTTAAAAAGCTGTCTGAATCTGATCTGGATGACAGTCAAAGAGAACTTTTGATCAAAACCTTCATTAAATTCATTGAGCGTCTTGTGAGTCTGGAGATCTTCCCCCACAATATCGTACGAGATTGCCTTGGGTTGCTTCGGGATGATTTGCAGGAGCATGAGGATCTTTATCTTTTCAATTCCGGATATTTTAAAACCTATCTGAATAAAGTCGCGCAATATCCAGAATACCGCGCGTGTATGGAAGAGATGACGGCTGATCTGCTGATGAAATGCATCGATTACTGGGAAAGAACCTCTGATGTGAAAGCATGGCTGAGTGAAAAAAACATTTTGTTTCATTCTCTGGAGCAAACCACCCTTCAGGAAATCGAGAAACCCTTTTTCGATAAATTGAGATTCGAATTAAAGCAGGCTTCAAAGTGGGAGAACCTCTGTGAATTAATGTTTTTTAACGACATCTCAAACTACTTCCGCAGCTTCACCGACCGATTCGGCACCTCGCTGGAGAAGATCTACTATCTGCATTTCCTGTTGCATCTGCCAGGCATGGCCCTTCTGAACGATCATCTGCTCTATGACATGAACCGTTATCTGAGAAGCGTACTTGCGGAGCTGGATGAAAACGAGATTACTGTTTTCCTGGACACCATCCTGGTTTTATTCAACGAGCTGAGGGAGGAGCATGCAGGCACTGTACTGGACTGTATCCTCACACTGGGCAAAGAAATCATCCATTCGAAGAACGAAAGCATCATATCCTATTTCGTAAAATGTCTGATCCGGCTGGGCTTCAACTATCCGGGGCAAATGTCCGTCAATTCCGACTGGCAGATCAGAATAAACGAAAACCATGTGAAAAATATCAAAGTTTGGCTTGAGCTCATCGAATACTCCCCTTACGTGACTCGCGAACTCCTTGAATCACTCATCGTCAATCTGAAACTGGGCGGGATTTTCATCTCCGACACAGACCTGTTTCAAAGAGAGGTCACAAAGCTCCTGAATTCTGAAATCGCACCGGTCTACAGAGAAATGAAGCAATTGGCCAAAATCTTTCCTGTCTATTTCAGAGAAATCGGCGCAGAGGGGAAACTAAGAGAAGTGACCACAGCGGTTGACGAAATCGCAAGAAGACAGGATAAGCTGATCCATTTTCTCCGAAAACAGATCCATACAGAAAGCAACAATACACATATCGCGCTGACCAAAAATATCATTTTATATTGGTATGACGGCCGCACCGCGGACCTGAAAGGGATGATCCCGGATGATGTTTATCGTCTTCTGGATCAGAAAAGCGAGTGGTACGCTGACATCCATGAGATCCTCCTGGCGTTGTGCGCCTCTGCCAGAGCCGGGATTGACCAGCTTTTTGAAATGGATATCGAACTGCTGAAGCAGCTGCTGATGAAAATGACTGCCGACAATACAAGAGACAAAAAAAGGCTGTATTACCTTTTTCATATCCACTCACTCCTTCTGGAGAAATATTCTCTGGAGTCGGAGGATATCCTGCTGATGCTGAAAAACTACAGGTTCTTTACAAGTCAGGAACTGGATGCACTGAAAGAGGAAATGAAAAAAAAGGACGGGAAAGCATCCCTCGTCAGAATCTATGGTTTTCTGGAGCGTCTCAAGAAAGTCATCCTTGATCCCAAGGAAAGCGTCGCGTTGGAGGATATCTATTACAAGCGGCACATCGCAGTGGGAATCCCTTCCATGTACGGACAATATATCGAATCAAAATTTGAAGCCCTTGGTTTAATGTTTCGACTGGAGAAAACTGCTTCAAAATTGATGCTGCGCCTGCTGCAGTCCATCAATCTGGAATACATCACAGTGAAAACCTTCCGCCGCATCTACGATGTGCTGGAGCTATTCAAGGAAGGCCTGGGGCTGGACGGCATCTACAACCAGGGGTTTAATTCCAATATCGACATGCTGAAATACAGCTTGTCCTCCCCCAGCTTTTCACTGGAGCAGTACATCAATATTTTTCAGTTCATGGCCCAGGATATCAAACAGATCATCAATGAATACTTCATCGACGTGTACGAACGTCCTCTGAATGATATCGTACCGCAGGTATTCCCGAATACACGCACACTGTCCGAGATGGAAAGAAAGCAGTATGCCCAGATGGTGTCAGAAAAGTTCCTCAGGGATAATCTGTCCTCTGCCTTTCTGGTTCAGGATCTGGATAATTTTATTACCAATATCATCAGCACGCTGAGAAATATGGTGGAAAGCTATTCTGACGAATTTATCAACAACGTCATGACCTACGATCCGGACTTGATCGT
The DNA here is from genome assembly GCA_028691625.1 of Eubacteriales bacterium. Lineage (GTDB taxonomy): Bacteria > Bacillota > Clostridia > Peptostreptococcales > Anaerovoracaceae > Anoxybacterium. The sequence goes on along the minus strand of JAQUYZ010000100.1, from coordinate 3,372 downwards.
GAGCCCGCTCAACGAGGAAACCCTTGAGATGGATAATCCTGTATTTCTGGGAGCAAAGGCGTATTTTCTCAAGAAATTGATTTCCCACGGCTATCAGGTACCGCCCGGTTTTGTACTCACGACGGAGGTCTTCCGGCACAAGGACACGGTGACCATCCATCCGTATATGAACCAGGAGCTTGACCAAAATATCGAGACAGCAATTTCCGGAATCGAGAAACTGACGGGTCAGAAATTCGGCAGTCCGAAAAATCCGCTGCTGTTTTCCGTCCGTTCCGGCTCTTCCCTTTCCCTGCCCGGCGCGATGAAGACCTTTCTGAATGTGGGCATGAACGATGAAATTGCGGAATCCTTCAGCAGGAAAGACGGTTACGAATGGACTGCGTGGGACTGTTATCGCCGTTTCTTCCAGAGCTGGGGAATGGTTTACGGAATTGACCGCGACAAGTTTGATCAGATCATGCAATTGCAGAAATCAAATTACGGTTTGGAACTGAAAATCCAGTTTTCCCCGAAGCAGATGAGGGAAACCTGCTGTGCATACGAAAAAGTTTTGAATGATCATGGAATACACATTGAAAAGAATCCGACGCGGCAGCTCAAGCAGGCTATTTTAAGTGTAATTGACTCCTGGTCGACGAAAAGCGCTGTTTCTTACCGGGATCACCTTCAGATCGCAGACGAATGGGGTACCGCTGTCGTTGTTCAAAAGATGATACTGGGCAATCTGTCGGTGAACTCCGGAACCGGGGTTGTATTTAGAAACAGCCCGTTCAACGGGAAATCGGGAATCAATCTTTATGGAGATTTTGCCATCTGCAGTCAGGGAGAGGATGTGGTTTCCGGCCTGGTCAACACCCTGCCCATCACCGAGCATCAGAGAAAGCAGCACAGCCGGGATTCCAGCATCTCTCTGGAGTCAGCATTTCCGTATATCTATGAAAGGCTGCTGGCCATTGCGAAAGAAATGATTGAGCAGCATGGCTATACCCATCAGGAAATCGAGTTTACCTTTGAATCGGATCGCCCGGACAGCTTGTATATCCTGCAGACCAGAAATCAAAATCTAAAAAAACAGAAAACCCAGAGCAAATTCACTTCCTCTATCAATGAAATGAAACAGATCGGAAGCGGCATAGGAATCAGCGGCGGCGCTCTGTCCGGCACTTTGGCCTTTGATATGGATGATATCGAACGCATCAGAAAACGGGATCCACAAGAGAAAGTCATACTTGCCAGACCGGATACGGTTCCCGATGATATTCCCCTCATCTTCAACTGTGACGGCCTGATCACCGCCAAGGGCGGAGCGACCTCCCACGCGGCCGTCACTGCAGCCGGTCTGGGGAAGGTTTGCATCGTCAGCTGTAAAAGTCTGGTCGTAGACGACGCAGCAAAAAGATGCGCCTTCAATGGAAAGCGCTATGTGCCGGGAGACAAAATCTCCATCGACGGAAACCTCGGCCTGATCTACGAAGGGTCCTATGAGAGCCGGATCGATTAGGAAAAATCAGTATAAAAGATTGCAAATGTGTATGAGTTTAGCAGAAAATGAATCAGAGTTGAAGGAGTTAAGAAATGCAGACAGATTTAAAAAACAAAAGAGTACTGGGTATCAACGGAATCGGCAGAATCGGCAAACTGACCTTCTGGAATCACCTGAATCTTCGTCATTTTGATGGGATTGTAATCAATGCGGGGCGAGAAGTCGGCAGAGAAGGAAATGACATCATCCAGTATCTTACCACAGATTCCACCTATGGATCACTGGACCGGTTTCTATACGGGCATACAGGAAAGACCTGCGTCGTAAAGACGATTGACAGCGCGGAAAAGTTATATGAGTTTGACGGGATGAAGGTTAAAGTACTGACCAGAGACAGAAATCCCCGGGACATTCCCTGGAATAAGGAGGGTGTTCGCCTCGTCGTCGACTGCACCGGTGTTTTTTTAGACCCGTCTCTTCCGGCAGATTACAGCAAAGGAAGCCTGAGAGGTCATCTGGAGGCCGGAGCGGAAAAAGTGATCGTCAGCGCTCCGTTTAAAATGAAGGATTCTACGCAAAAGATGCCTGTCGACAGTGCACTATTTGTTTATGGAGTCAACCACTCCGGATATGACCCGCTGAGGCATCACATCATTTCCGCCGCCAGCTGTACGACAACCGCTTTGGCTCATATGATCAAGCCGCTGCTGGAAACGGAGGAGACCTCCAATATTGTTACAGCTTCCATGTCGACGGTTCATTCGGCGACAAACAATCAAAGCATTCTTGATTCGCCACCGAAAGCTGGAACCGGAGATTTGAGGCGAAATCGTTCTGTCATGAACAACATCATTCCGACCTCCACCGGAGCTGCCATCGCATTGGAAGAAATTCTGCCCGAGATCAAGGAAATCGGCTTTATGGCAGACTCCATCCGCGTGCCGACCAGCACAGTATCCCTCATTTCCCTGAATCTTACCTTCCGGAGCATATTGTCGGAAGCTGGGGACCCGATCATCACAAAGGAGTTTATCAATGACCTCTTCAAAAAGGCAGCAACAGGGCCACAGAAGGATTTTCTCCTGTTCAGTGAGAATCAGAACGTATCCTCGGACCTGATGGGCTGTCAGGCTGCTGTAATCATTGAGGGACATGAGAATCACACCAGGACGGGATTCCTTTCTCTGAGTGCCGAAACCCTGCAGCAGTACGGACTCAGCACATCAAAGGACATCAACTTTCCGGTTACCCATGCAAAGATATTCGGCTGGTATGACAATGAATTCGGCTGTTATGTAAACTGTCTGGGCAAGCTGACAAAATACCTTGATAAAAATATGATATAAGAGTGATTGACCTATTAAAATAACAGAGAAACAGTCCGGAGGCAAACAATAAGCTTGCCAGTGCCGGACTGTTTTTCGTTCTGTAGGCTGAGGACAAAAAACCAGATCCTGTTGGCGAGAACAAAAAAACCATTGACCTCAGCCGAAGACAATGGTATATTAAATATAACTGTGTTGGTATGAATTGATTTAATATCTATCCTATTATACTATACCATATATTGTTTATCTTGTCAACACTTTTTTCAATCATTTTTTACAGCAGCTTTTATCGGCTCAATCTCTTAAGAGAAAGGAAACATGCTATGAACGATTCATTCAGTCTGATTCCCAATGCGATTGCACAGCAGCTTGCGGTTACGGAAATCATCCGATGCAACCAGACCACCTCGCGATACGGCCTGGTACTCAGCGGGACAGAAGCTGCAGAGCTTGCCCTTACGCGCAGCGAGGTGCTCGAAAAGCTCGGCCGCATTGAATTTTCAGGGGGTATCATCAGCAGGCTGATCATGGAATTCTGCGATTCGCCTTACCTCTCTC
>JAQUYZ010000099.1 GCA_028691625.1 Eubacteriales bacterium | reverse complement strand
CCCATAATGACCTCCGAATGTTTTAATTGTATGATACATTTATAAATGCGATTATATCGCTGTTTGAAGCAAATAGCAAGAAAAAAACATTGACATAATATTTGAGTGGTGGTACCTTAAATGTATCATACATTTGATACATAATCACATAGCATTTACCAAGGGAAAGGGAGGCAATCGGATGAGACCAGAAAAAAAAGCAAGTGAGATGACCGTGAGTGAGTTGGCGCAGTACATAGACTATTCTGTGCTGAAGCCAGAATTCACAGAACAGGAAATTATTGATTTAACAAAGGACGGAGTAAGATTGGGCTGTGCGACAATTTGCATCAACCCGGTCTATATGGATTTATGCGAACCCTATGTGAAAGGGAGCGAGACCGGGCTCTGCCCGGTATGCGATTTTCCGTTCGGGGCAAGCTCAACCGAATCAAAGGTGAAACAGATTGAGATTTTAGGCAGATATGATACCGTAAAAGAAATCGATGTTGTAGCAAACTTTGGATGGATCCGCAGCGGTCTGTACGATAAGGTTACGGAGGACATCAAAGCCTGTGCGGAAATGGCCCACCGGTATGGGAGAAAGCTGAAAGTAATCTTTGAAACCGATGCATTGAACGAAGAACAGGTGAGAAAAGCCTGCCGATGCGCGGTAAAAGCGGGTGCGGATTTCGTAAAAACCAGCACCGGTTTTCTGACCGGATTTGAAGCAAACGGAGCGACACCGGAAATTATTAAAGTGATGATGGACGAAGTGGATGGCAGATGCAGCGTGAAGGGCAGCGGCTGCATCCGGACCAGAGAGCACTTCCTGCAGCTGATTGATATGGGAATCGACAGGATGGGGGTTGGCTATAAATCCGTACCTGTTGTTCTGGAGGACAAAAAAGAAGGAACAGTAAGTGCCAATTATTAAACGGTTCAATAGAACCGACAGTATCTGAAACGGAGGGAAGCAAAGCAATGAAAAAAGTCAAGGCAGCTGTTGCGGGCATGGGCTTTATCGGAACCGCTCATGTGGAAGCGCTGAGAAGGCTGAATAATGTGGAAGTGACTGCAATTTGCGGAAGCAAGCGATGTACCGCCGCAAGGGCGGAGGAACTCGGGGTGGAAACCTACTGCAGCGAGTACGGTGAAATACTTAGGGATCCTGAAATTGACGCTGTACACATTTGTACCCCGAACTATCTGCATTACCAAATGGCAAAGGATGCCCTGAATGCAGGCAAGCATGTTATTTGTGAAAAACCCCTGACAACAACAAAGGAAGAAGCAGAGGAGCTGGTGACCCTTGCAAAGAAAAAGGGACTTATTCACGCCACGAACTTTAATATTCGATTTTATCCCTTGATGCATCAACTGAAGGCTATGGTTGAGAAAGGGGATATGGGAGATTTATTCTCTGTGAACGGCTCTTACCTTCAGGACTGGCTTTTCTATGATACGGACTATAATTGGAGGCTGGAACCCGAACAGTCGGGAGACTCAAGAGCCATTGCGGATATCGGATCTCACTGGATGGATCTGATCGAATTTGTGACCGGGCTTCGGGTAACGGAAGTATTTGCAGATTTTGCAACCTTCCACAAGACCAGAAAAAAACCGATGAAGCCGGTTGACACCTATTCGGGAAAGCTGCTGGCGCCTGAGGATTATCAGGATGTGCCGATCAACACGGAGGATTATGCAACCGTGATGATGAGGTTTAATAACGGCGCCAGAGGAGTGATGACGGTAAGTCAGGTATTCGCGGGCAAAAAGAATTGCCTGTCCTTCGACCTTGCAGGCTCAAAGAAATCAGCATCATGGGTATCTGAGAGGCCCAACGAGATTTGGATTGGCAGAAGAGATACGGCAAATGAGTCCTTGCTAAAGGATCCGTCCATTCTGTATCCTGAAGCAGGGTCCCTTGTAAGCTATCCCGGTGGCCATAATGAAGGATTTCCGGACACCTTTAAACAAAACTTTACCAGGATTTACAAGGCAATAGCAGGAAATGCTGCGGGTGGTCCGGCAGACTACCCAACCTTTGAGGCCGGATTGCGGGAAATCCTGCTCTGTGAGAAGATCGTCGAGAGCAATAAAAAAGGCGCATGGGTAACACTGTAATACTGTTTCCTATTGAAATTGCAAACAACGCTGTTGTCTGCCGGCGGCGTTGCCGCAAGGAAAGAATGAAAGGAGAAGAGATTTATGAAATTAGGTTTTGTAAGTGCCATTCTGGCTGATCTTAGCTTTGAGGAGGTTGTTGATTTTGCAGCTGAAAAGGGCTTTACCTGTCTTGAAATGATGTGCTGGCCGGTTGGCAAGGCAGAAAGAAGATATGCCGGGGTGACCCATATCGATGTTTCCGACATCAGCGAGGAAAAGATCAACTACATCAATACCTATATGAAGAAAAAGGGTGTTGAAATCTCCGCCCTCGGTTATTATCCGAATCCCCTGGATCCGGACAAGGAAAAGAGTGACTTTTACGTGGCGCACATCAAAAAGATGATCGTGGCTGCACAAAAGCTTGGAGTAAAAACGGTCTGCACCTTTATCGGAAGAGATAAGACCAAAACCGTTGACGAGAACTTTGAGAAGTTCAGGGAAATATGGCCTCCGATCATCAAGTTCGCGGAAGAGCATGACATAAAGGTTGCAATCGAAAATTGCGCAATGTTCTTTACAAAGGATGAATGGCCGGGCGGAGTCAACCTTGCTTCCACTCCGGCAATCTGGAGAAGAATGTTTCAGGAAATCCCAAGCGATCACTTCGGACTGAACTACGACCCGTCTCACCCTCTGTGGATGCAAATGGACTATATCAAGCCGATTTATGAGTTTAAGGACAAATTATTCCATATTCATATTAAGGACGCCAAGGTATATCAGGATAAACTCGACGAGGTTGGAATTATGGCGATGCCGCTGGAGTTCCATTCGCCAAAGCTTCCGGGGCTGGGAGATGTGAACTGGGGCAGGTTCCTGTCGGCTTTGACTGACATCAGGTATAAGGGATATGTATGTATCGAGGTGGAGGACAAATCCTTCGAGGATTCTCTCGAGGACATCAAAGATTCCGTCGTGCTCAGCAAACGGTATGTAGATCAATTTATCATTTAAGTGAGATGGAAAGATCAACCATAAAAATATAATCGATTATATATAAATTTCTCTTGAATTCACATGGTATTATGTTAAAATGATACTATAAAGTATAATCGATTATACATAACATGATCCGGATCCGTTCCGTTGATTCTTATTCTATCCGGCGCAAGCCTCAGCTATTGTTTGGTAATCTTGACAACACATGTTCTCAAGATTTCAAAATAAACAACAAAATTATTTGAGGAGGAAATTGTATGAAAAGAAAAGGAACCAAGCTATTCGCTTTGGTACTCGTAACACTGCTTTTGAGCATGACCCTGCTGGCAGGCTGCAGCTCACCTGCAGAGACAGAGGAACCGGAGGATACAGCAAGTGAACTTCCAACAGTCGGTATTTCAACTGGTTCTTCAGGCACCACATGGCGTAATATCATGATCGATGCCTTAGAAGAGGTGGGAACTGAGTACAAGGATGCAGGGAAAATTGCTGACTACAAAATTGTCAACAATGTGAACAATGGAGATGCAACCGAACAGGCAAACATCCTTCGTGATTTCATTTCACAGGAAGTTGACATCATACTCGTAAATCCGAACTCACCTGATGCGTTAAACGGAGTCATCAAAGAAGCGCAGGATGCAGGTATACTGGTACTTTCTTTTGATGCTACCGTAACCGCTCCCGATGTTGTAAACGTAACGCTCGACCACTATGCATGGAATAAGAAAAATGCAGAGTTTATCTTTGAGACACTGGGCGGCAAGGGCAATGTAGTCGATATCCCCGGACTTGACGGACATCCGGCAAACAACGAACGTGTCAAAGCTGCCGATGATGTGATGAAAGACTATCCTGAAATCGAGCTGATCGCCAGAACCTCCGGCGGATGGGATCAGACAAAGGCGAAAGAAGTAACAGCACAGATCATCGGTTCCGGAAAACAGATCGATGGCGTTCTCACACAGGACGGCATGGGCTATGGCGTATTCTCTGCCTTCAAAGATGCAGGCAAGCTGCCTAAGGTAATGTTTGGTGATCCCGGAACTGCATTTTTCAAAGAATGGAAAGCACTCCGTGATGCAGGCGCAGACTTCAAGGCATGTGCACAGCCAAATCCTCCCGGAATCGGCGGAACTGGCTTCAGAATCGCTTTAAACATCTTTAACGGCATGGAATTCAACGATGGCGTATTAGTAGACAATACATACTTCTATAAGGTAAGCTCATTCTATACGGATGAAAACTTTGATGAAGCCTGGGAAATGCTGAAGGATAAGCCGGACGATTATCTCCTGAGCGAAATCATGGCACAGGATGCAGTAGACGCTCTGTTCAAATAAGAGCAGCGAAACAATTAATGAATCATTTAGGAGGCAGGTTACACTGCCTCCCTAAATTATTATACCGTCCCTGGAAGAGACGTTGCAGCGCAGATGTTATGAACGCACCATTGAAAAGCGAACGCAATGCGTTATAATGGAATCAGGAATTACATATTTTAATTTGTTGGCGTGTATAGTTAATTAATAAAAGAGATTGAATGAAAGATGGGTGGATCTTGTATGATTTTGGAAGTCAAAGGAGTAAGAAAGTGTTTCGGAGGAGTGGTAGCCCTTTCTGATGGCAATCTGGTCTGTCGGTTAGGGAAGATAACCGGTCTTCTGGGAGCGAATGGTTCAGGCAAAAGCACCATTTCCAAAATAATTACCGGCGTATACAATGCAGATTGCGGAGAAATAAATTATAACGGGCAGTGTGTAAAATATAAAAATCCCAATGAAGCAAGACGGGACGGCATCGCTATGGTATTCCAGAACTTGAGTCTGGTACCGGATTTAACTGTGTGGCAGAACATTGTCCTCGGTGAAGAGCAGAAAAAAGGCATTGGCTTAAATAATAAGGCAGCCAGGGAAATCTCGGAGAGGATCATCAACAAGCTTCATCCAGGACTTGATATTAATAAAAAAGTGAATCAGTTGAATCCGGGAGAAATGCAAATCGTAGAAATTGCCAAAGCAATCTCTGCAGAACCCAGATTGCTCATATTGGATGAGCCCACAGCAGCCTTGGAACAGGCACAGGTTAAGAATCTTTTCAGTTACATGCGCGAGCTTGCCAATCAAGGAGTCTCGATGATTTTTACTTCCCATCGGATGTGGGAAGTGATGGAGATCTGCGACGATGTGATCATATTCAGAAACGGAGAAAACGTCGCAAGCATCGATTTTGCAGAAGAAGGCAAGGATGCGGAAAAAATAATCAGTTACATAACAGGAGATTCGAAAAAAGTTGAGTGTGAAATCGGGAACAGAGAAATTTCCGGCGAAACCATTTTGAGTATCAAGAACATGAACTATGGAAAGCTCCTGAGAGATATTTCATTTGATTTGAAAAAAGGTGAAGTATTAGGAATCGGAGGCCTGGCGGGACAGGGTCAGAATGAACTTCTTCTGGCACTTGCAGGGGCCTATCCGGAGATGAAATGTGAAGCTGAAATCAACGGAAGGAAAGTAAAACTTACAAAGCCGGTAAATGCGGTCAGGAACAGCATTCTGCTTGTCCCCGGGGACAGGCAGCTCGAGGGCTTGTTCCTTAAGGATTCCGTATATACAAATACCATATTCCCCAAGCTGGCATTAAAACGACAGCCTGTTTTTATTCCTTCCAAAAAATACAGAGCGGAATGTGAGCGCATCGTTAAGACACTCTCCGTAAAAACACATACGATTGATACGCCGGTGGGAACTCTTTCGGGAGGAAACCAGCAGAAGGTAGTTGTCGGAAAGTGGCTTACCTTTGATATCAATGTATTGCTTCTTGCCGATCCGGCAAAGGGAGTGGATATCGGTGCAAAAAGGGACTTATATCAATATATCTTAGATATGGTAAAGGAAAAGAATACAAGTGTCATTCTGTATGCAAGTGACAGTGAAGAGCTGATTCAATATTGCGACAGAGTTCTTATCATGTATGAAGGGGAGATCGTAGATTCCCTCGAAGGGTGTAATATCAATGAGGATGAAATTGTTTCAGCTTCAATGCGTGTCAACCAGACATCGGAGGTGAGCTAGATGAGTAAAATAACAAAGGCATTCGTCGGTTCCAATATTAAGAAGATGGTCTTAAGGCAGGAATTTTCCAGCATGCTGATTCTTCTGGTGATGTTTACGATTACTGCAATTTTACAGGATAATTTTTTTGAAGCCAATTCAGTTTCAAGAAATATCAACGCGTTTGCTCCGCTGATTCTGCTCGCGATGGGTCAGGCGGTGGTGATTGTTTCCGGAGGTCTCGACCTCTCCGCAGGTGCGGCGCTCTCGCTGCTCACCTGTGTTTTGACGTATGTAATGAAGCAGGATGATCCTATCACCGGCGTTTATGCCATTGTCATCGCTTTTGCGGTCGCCTTGCTGATCGGTGTGATCAAC
>JAQUYZ010000098.1 GCA_028691625.1 Eubacteriales bacterium | reverse complement strand
ATACGTTGCAGTGGCTCCAACCGGATTCAGAATTCCTGCAGTTAAAACCTGTCCCACTTCCGCTGCACCGCTGATTTCGCCAAAAGATGTCAGCGGAATAATTGTTGCACCGACCAGTCCCACATATTCGCTGATCACTTCACCTGTATAGGCTCCAATTCCTGTTGCCACTACACGGATGTAGCGGTTGCTGTCTGATCCTGTCAAAGTGTAGGTGTTTGAAGTTGCGCCGTTAATATTGGTAAAGGGACCGCTTACGCTTGATCGCTGCCATTGGTAAGCTACTGTTGCTCCGAATGGCGTCAATGTTCCTGCCGTCAATATCTCTCCGATTGCGGCCGTCCCGCTGATCGGTCCGATGGCTGTGATCAGACCGGCCGCCACCGGTCCTTTGTATGCACTGGATACCGTTCCGGTATAGCTGCCGGTGCCTGTTGCCCGGACGATGAGATAGCTGCCCGTATCATCTGCACTCAAGGTATATGTGCTCGCTGTCGCTCCGGGAATGTCCGCATAGGCGCCGCCTGCTTCAGGTGCTTTTTGCCATTGATAATTTCCGGTTGCTCCTGCCGGGACAATGGTTCCTGCAGATAGGGTTTGTCCTATCTGGGCTGTTCCTCCGGTCGCACCGATGGCCGTGATCGGAATGGCTGTTACCGGACCTGCATAAGCACTGGTTGCTGTTCCGGTGTAACCGTCTCTGCCCGTTGCCGTCACTCTGATATAGTAATCCTTATCCCCGGCAGTCAGGAGATAGGTGTTTGCCGTTGCTCCGGGAATATCCGTGTACGACCCGTCTGCTTCAAAAGCTCTTTGCCATTGAAAGTCCACCGTTGCTCCGGCTGGCGTCAGGCTTCCTGCCGCAAGGGTCTGGCCGATTTGTGCGGCCCCGCTGATTCCGCCGATATCCGTGACCGGGCATGCTGCCACCGGACCGGTATAAGGACTGCTCACGGTTCCTGTAAAGCTGTCTTTCCCTGTTGCCGATACTCGTATATAGTAACCCTCATCCTCGCCTGCAAGGGTATATGTACCGGATGTTGCTCCGGGAATCTCCGCATACACTCCGTCTGCTTCAGAGGCTCTTTGCCACTGGTAGTCAACCGTTGCTCCGATGGGAGACAAGGTTCCCGCCGTCAGTGTCTGCCCGACCTGTGCAGTTCCTGCAATTTCTCCCAGGGATAGAACGGTATACGTTTCCGATGAATGGAGTGAGGTGGTGTCAATAATCGGATCAAGAACGTATTTACCGGAGGAGGGCATTGTCGTAAAAGGCAGTGTGATCAGCAATGAAAACACAACAAAAAGAGTCACAAGTCTGTGTCGTTTTTTTGCGGCTTGCGTATTCTTACTCTCTCCCTGCATTTTTCCACCCTCCTTTCCTATGTTTCAGGCCGGCTGTCTCTTTTTATTCCAGGCGGTCTGCCTGCTCTGTATCAATCCGGATCTCTATTTGCTGCTCTTTATTCAGATAAGCCGCATCATAAAGGTCTTCACTCCATAAAACCGTAAGTGTGTAATTGTGGGTCACGGGGTCCCCATAGCCGAGATAGGTCCAGATGTCCTGGGATTGGTAAACAGCGGCCGGGGATATCGCATAAGTCAGCGGTATCAGCTTCGGATCAGGTTCAAAATCAACCGAAACCGCGTATTTCAATAATACCTGGTTTGTCTTTGTTCCTTTAAAATTGCAGATTTTAAAATGATATATCAGCTCATCCCCCGGCTGAAGATCGTGGATCACGATACCGCCGCCGGATACAATTGAGATGGGTTCATTATTGAAAAAAGCGCTGACTGGGACATAATCGATCACCGGCACAGCAACGACAGCATTGCTGCTGCCCTCCGCTATGGTGCTGTATCTGGAAAAGGAGACAACCGTGACTACCAGAGTAACCACGATTAAATAGATCAAATAGATATAATATTTTTTCACCATATTTTCAAAACCGCAATTCGCTAATTGTAAGCGCTCTCTGCCATTGAAACACCTTATTTCAGTGATTAAAAGCTCCCGTCCTGCACGATGATCCGCAATAAAAAATCCGGCCCGCAAAAAAACCTTTTGCAGCCGGACTGCCCTCGCATAGTGATATGCCTTAGACTCCACGCTTTGCGTCCCGGTCTTTCGGCCGGTTTGCCCTTACTGTAATATATTGTATTTTAATTGTGCATCTATAACAATTTTCGTCAATTATATACATTATATACCACCATTTTTTATATTTCAATCCTTTTTATATTTATTTAATCTATTCTGACAATTTTACTATCTTTTATATTTCTTTTTAACTGTTTTAATCGACATCTCCGGATCCATTTTAAGACTCTGATCATTGCATATTCCGTCAGGCAGTGTCATATGAGAAAATCCGTTCAAACCCGACGGCGGAAACAAAATTTATAATACTTTTTACCATAAATAAAAATATCAGTATCACAATTTTCTACAGCCCTTCATAGTATATAGTGTATGTTTGCTAATCCTTTAGCTTCATTAAATCTTTTCAAAAATTAAATATAAAACAAGACGCTACGTCTTGTTGAAACGCACAGATGAAAGAAAATTTTCTCAGTCGAAAATTTTCTATAGATGCGTTATAAACACCTCGAGTTTTACGCCTGCAGTTAATTGCAGGCGTTTTTTTTTGTTACTTTGGAACCCAATTGGTTCCGCGTCATAAAATGGTAGAAGAAACCCATGAAAGGAGATTATTCACCTTGAATAATATAGAATCTCAAGTAAGACGCATCAGAAATGATGATGAAGAGCCCTATGTGGGCATGCCCCTCCCCGGCCTGGGAGGAAGAATGAGGGAGCCGGTAGGCGGTTCTCTGGCAGGGCTGCCTTTAGCTATGGCCTATGTGCCCTGGCAATGCTGGTACGAGACATACAAACCGGCAGAATCCCTTCACCGTGGCACAATTTTTCCGGAACTGGATTTACCGTTCCTGGCAGGAGGCGATTGTTAAGATGGATTCACGAACCGAGTTGCTGAGAAAGATACAGATCATAGAATTTGTTATGTATGATGCCGCATTGTATCTGGACACTCATCCCTGCGATGAAAAAGCTTTGGACTATTTTCATTATTACAGGGATATGAAAGAAAAAGCCGTCGCTGAATATGCGGCATGCTACGGTCCAATCACCATGGACACTGTAGAATCAAAGAATAACTGGACCTGGATCGAAAAGCCATGGCCCTGGGAAGTGGAGGCATAGATATGTGGACCTATGAAAAAAAATTACAGCATCCCGTCAAAATTAAATGCCCGAATCCGGCAATTGCAAAAGTTGTAATCACACAAGTAGGAGGACCCGACGGAGAATTGGCCGCTTCCATGCGATATTTGTCACAACGGTACTCCATGCCGTACAAAGAGGCCGTCGGTGTATTGAATGATATCGGTATATCGTAATCGAAATTGCATATTATTATTTAACTTGAAACTTTTTAATCCGTCTGCGGCCTCGATTTTCACAAATTTTCAACTTCCATGCGATCAATTATTGTTCTATACTTATCCCCTCGCCCATACGATTGATAATGCAGCTTAACACCGAAAGGTACCACTTTCAGATAAACAACAACCGTATTTCCTGAGTACACTACTATCTTGCCCAGAACCTCTTTATACAGCAACTTGTTTTTAGAGTCAAAACCCATCATTCCATTGATTTCAGTGACGTATCGCTGTATGCCTTCGATCTGTTCCTGGTGTATTACATTTATACTTTCTGCCCCAACAATTCTCTGGCGCAGGCTTTCGATTTCCGAATCATAAAAGGCGGCCTGCTGTTTCAAGTCTTCGCGTGTGATCGTTCCATCCAAAACAAGGTCAATTGCACGCCTCTTCTTATCATTCAAGCTTTCAATTTTTGCATAAAAAGGAGCGGTATCAACATCTGTCTCCATTGCTTGAACAGATTTTATTTCTGAAAGCATTTCTTTAATAATTACATCTTTGTTTGTCTGTATCTGGTTCATAACATGCTCAACACAGTGCAAAAGCTCACTCTCATTAATAGAAGCGTTATCACAACCCATACCGCTTCCAAAGCTATCCGTTTTAGAAGTGCCATGAGTAGCCGCCGCATAACAGCGCCATGCTTGGTAAATACTTCCGTTTTTTAATTTTTTTGTACGGCTTACAAATCGTTGTCCACAGTCACCACATATGAGCTTACCACTGCACCAATACCGATTGGAATGTTTCGTTTTCTGATCTCCCGAAGGAGAACGACGACTTAATTCCACCTGTGTTTTCTCCCAAGTGTCCCTACTAATAATTGCTTCGTGGTGGTCTTTTAAGTAAATCATATCTTCATGGCCGCGGTTATACTTTTTGGTATGACTGAGATAGTCAGGCGTGAAGGTTTTCTTTTGACAGAGATCCCCAACATATTTTTCATTTCGAAGTACACGTAAAATTGATGTATTTGTCCAATCCTTTACTCGCTTGGATTTAATTCCTGCTTCCCTTAGTTCACGAGCAATTACATGAGTTCCTTTTTCTTCATTTAAAAATTTATAATATATTAGTTTTACCGTGTCAATCTCATCTGAATTTATAAATAATTGCCCGTTTTTCACATGATACCCCAGCATATCACGACCAAAGACAATACCTTGTTCCATTCGCCGTTTTTGCCCCCATTTTACACGTTCAGAAGTTTTCCGGCTCTCCTCTTGCGCAATACTTGCCATAATGGAAAGACGCAGTTCTCCATCTGAGTCCCGCGTGTCAATATTGTCGTTCATAAAAAACACACCTACGCCAATTTCCTTGAGTTTTCGCGTGTAAGAGAGAGTATCAACCGTATTTCGGGCAAAACGGCTCACTTCTTTCGTAAGAATCAAATCCATCTTGTGAAGTATAGCATCTTGTATCATACGATTAAAGCTGACTCGCCTTTTAATAGACGTTCCGCTGATACCTTCATCGTAATATACTTCGCACATTTGCCATTCAGGATGACTTGATATGTAATCAGTAAAATACTTTATTTGGCTTGATAAAGAATTAGCCTGATCTTCTTTGTCTGTTGAAACACGGCAATATGCTGCAACCTTTAGCTTATTCTGCATAAGAATCCTCCTCCGCTGTGTTTATTTTAATGTGCAATTGTATTATATATTTTGTAGTGACATGAGTTGTTTTAATTGCTCATCTGTCAAGAGGCCTTTTTTATGTAGCTCCTTATACAATCCAATTTTGATCGCTGCCTGAAACTTTGATGATTGATCCGGCGTTAATGTAATTGGAAGATTTACATCAGCCTGACTTCCTTTTATCTCAATATCCATCGACGCCGTCCCCCTCTCATAAGAAAGTCTACTGTTAAAATATGCTGTTGTAGTTGTCCAATATTCAGCTGAAAAAGAGCAATTCTTTTCAGTTTAAAGATTTTGTTGCGGGGCAAAAAAATAAAAAATTCGGTGAAGAAACGCAACACCGAATTTGTCTGCTACATTATACGAAACGTCATTGTAATACTCGCCGTATTCTCCTGGAGAATGCCGCTATCCCCCACTCGAAAAGAGGAGGTCGGGCTGTAACCAACAGCCTGACCTCCTCTGAGACATGAAAAAACTATACTGCATCGTATTACTCTTCCAGATGAAAAGCCTTGATAATATCTTGAATGGCGTCTCCTTCAATATATATGACCTTTCCCACGTTTTTCGCGTCAATAATAGCTTTTGCACTATATTCCAGGACTTCAACGCGGTCATACATATTTAAAGGCGTAGACCCGCAGCAAAGGAAGCAATTATTCTTAAAAATGATTTCGTTGGTAGTGATATTGATCGTATCCAATATCTTTCCAATGTTCCAATAATCACGATATTCTAAAATCGCAACACTCCGCAGCACAACATAGGCTTCCGGAATAATATCTGTTGTAAACGCCGTGTCAGTAACGGAAAAGCTCATGATATTCGGCGCAATGGCTGAAGTAATACACTGAATCCCCGGATTATTTTTATATATTTCCAGATGCACCTTCTGGTGATGCGAATAAGCATTTTGCTGATTTACAAAGATATAACGGTCTTCATCTAATTGATAAAGAGGGACATCGGATGGATTCGTTATAATTCCGTCTTCGACTCGTTGTGAAATGCAGAATAAATCAGGATTAGACAAACTTAGGTTTTTTTGATAGATCCGCTTCACAAATTTATGTAATTCCATCGCTTCGTTCCGATATTGACCAGGGCCGTCCGGAACCTTAACCGCAACCTCTTTCCGGAACTCGCAATGTGACGCGTCACAAAATTGCAGGTCTCCAAAGGTTTTTGAACGCGTATAAATTTCAAATATAAGATTGAGGGCTTCCAACCGGTCAAACGCATGTTGCATACTGTTTCCGCCTAAAACAATCCCATGGTTTTCCATTATTACGCAGTCATTCCCCCGGGCAAATACTTCTGCGATCTTTTCTCCCAACGCGGTCCCGCCGGGAACATCGTAAGGTGCAATACCAACACGCCCTATTAACTGCGCACATTGAG
>JAQUYZ010000097.1 GCA_028691625.1 Eubacteriales bacterium | reverse complement strand
CCATCTCCAACAACCGTATTCTCAAGCTTGAAGATGATAAGGTTACGAATTTTGCAACGAAATGCACCAAAATGACTGTCTCCACTGCAATTTCATAATCATTTTTCTGAGAAACACAGGATATTTTCACCATAGCCGGTGCAATGCTGACCGCGGTTTCGTGCTATGGAATTATCCAACGTCAGGCAGTTTGGGAATTCATCTCAAGCTGCTTTTTTTCGCACCTGACCTCGGATAATTCTCTATTCATAATGCGCAGCTCTATTTGAGGCCTTATTTTTATTAAGTTAGAAGTTAATGAAAAAAACCCTTAATTTATAGCTAGTGTTTGTTTCTTGAAAGTTTTTCTTTTTAGTAATCTCAGTTACTCACATAATGAATTTTCTAACGGTTGCACTGGTATGAAATCGTACCAAAAAAGATTACTTCCTCCCGCCACCATTTCAAGTTCTTCTTCAAGCAGCTCCCCTTTTTTATTTTCTTTAAGGTCTTTGAAGAATCTTTGCATTTCCTCAAACGTAATATCATATCCCGCTTCTTTTGCGAAAGTAATCAGTTTTTCCTTTGTAGCAACTTCGACTGGGTTTACTGTTCCCTGAACAATTTCCATGAATTTTTCTCGAAGTGCTGAATTTATTGATACTTTCTCAAACAGCTCCTGCATTTTTGACATAATTATTTCTCCTCATAGCTGTGACTGTTTTATCAATTTATTTATATCATATACCAAAAAATACGTTTATAAATCCAAAATGTTACCATAACTAGTGAAGATTAAGCGAGCAAATCTTATCTCCAAAATCCGGCTTGCCCTGACCTGATCCGATTCCCAGTTTTGCTATAATAATCCGAACTCTAAAACGCTCATCAGCTTCCTGTTCCTCGCTCAATTTTACTCGGTTTTGTACTTGATAATCAACCTTGCCGCCCAATTGAACAGAAGTTCAGAGAATCGTTCAAACTCAGTCTGCGCCACATTTGGCTGTTTCTTGAATATAATTCCGGTCTGCAAAATCTCCCGTTCCTGTGGTTGTAGCACAGAGATAAGCCCGGCTTTTTGCTTTATGTAGGTTCCTGTTTGATCGTAATAGATTGCCTGTATGGTGAACGCGGCTGATTTATAAAGCGCTTTCAATACCTCGGCATCTTTCTCGTGCACCATGTTGTGGCCGCACATGTGATAGATGTTGCAGGCCCCGATCCGGACGGCACGATGAATATCCTCCTGACCAATCAGCGGCAGCAGAAAATCAATGCTACCGAATACCGGCTTGGTGTCATGATAGAATTGAAACAGGTCGGAGCGTTCCCAATTTATTAACTCCTGCCAACCGGAGATAAATCCGCACACTTTCTTCCGGTTCAGAAGTGTGTCCAGCATAGCGCTGTATGCTTTCAGATCTCCCGGAGTCGCATGGTTGAGAATGACAACCGCATCAATATCACTACTGTCCGTTGCTTCACCCCGACCATAGCTTCCTTGAAGACCAACAAACAGCAGGTCAGAACCAAACAGAGATTTCAGCTCTCCCAAGTATCCTTTCATCCAAGTGTCTATATTAAAATCCATTTTTTGCTCCTCTTTGTTGGTTTTATAATCTCAACTGTCAAATTTCTGTTTATCTGTGTGATATAAATAATCTTCAAATTCAACTTTTACTTACTTCTTCACATGCTATGGATTATACGCAGCTCACGGCCCCTGAATATCCAATGGATTATTGCTATAATGCGTAACTCTCTATTTGCTCATAGATTTAACTATTCACGCATTCAGTCGTTAATCGCCTCGATGCCAAGCCGTTTAAGCTCGTCAAGGTGATCCCGCATTTTCAGAAGTTCCTCTGGCGAATGTCCCTCCCAGTCCAAGACTTCGCCCACTATTCTTAGCGGCTGTTGGGTGCGGTAGGACCTAGTTGGGTTCCCCGGAAATTTTTTATCTGTCAGGTTAGGATCATCTTCGAAGGTACCAATCGGCTCCACACGATAAATCCGACCAGGTCCGTCGCCTACTGCAAGTTCAGCTCCCCACTTAGCCGCATCTAGCGTCGCAGTCAGATAGATGTAGTTGGCCTTCTTTCGCTCGCCATAGTTAGAGCAGTAACCTGGTTCCAATAAGTCCCCCGTCTTTAAGTGGGCTTTTGTGCCGTGGTAGAAAGGTCCGGAATCAAGGGTTCTGTCACCCTGTAATATAGTCGTCAATTTAGTCACATCCTCTTTGTTCAATTCGGTTAAATCATTTATATTCATACTTAGTCCACCATTCTATTCTTGCCAGACTTTCAATAGCTTAAATTAAAGAATAACAAAATTTCACGACTTAGTGAAGATTAAGCTTCCATATCCGTACCCTGAGTTTTATGGATAACGTTAAGTTTGACATGTCTGCAACGATGGCAAGGAGACTTTTACTAATGTGTCAGTCCCTTTGTAATCATAGAAATGATGCATAAAAACATACAGCACCTGCGATTTCTTCTTCATCAGGATGGCCTTTATTGATTCCGCCTATTAGTTTCATCGGACCATATGTGTCAAACCCAATGCACCCATAGGTGCCGAGGGAAATGCATCCCTTGTCTTCTAAGGTTTTACGTATATTTTCTGAATAATCCTTGTTGTTTTTACCACAAGAATAAATAAAGAACACCTTCTTCCCTGAAGGAACAGACTTTGCTAAAGATGTGACCTTCTTATAGAACTTGCCAAATACAACACCGGATGCAAAGCCAATAATATCATAGTTCTCATAATCAACAGCATCGACTTTCGATGCATCAATCAGCTCAACGTCATATTTTGCCGCAATCGCATCCAGCAGTTTTTTTGTGTTTCCATGATGGGTAGATTCAAATACAATAACAACTTTCATTTTCTGATTCCTCCTGTAATATTTTCATTTTCCTATCCATGTTGATGAATCTTAATTCACAATAATTAATGAAGATTCAGTTGCCAGCATCCGGGTTTATGGATAATACGCAACTCATTAAAATTTAAATCAGACCTCAAATGTGATACCATCTTTCATAACTTCAGCTCGTTCATAGCTATCAGATGGATATGGCAGATTGTTTCCAAGTTTCCGGAGCTCAAATAATACATTTGCAGTATAAACATCAATGACAAACGTCCTTTTTAGCCTACTCACTGCTCTATAAAAGCTCACAATACGATCAATATTCTGACTTGAGGTTTGAAATAATATTGCTTGTTCAGAATCGCCTATTTCATCTATAAGTAACGCCTCTAACTCTTGCTCTGTTAAAACTTTTTCGTCTTGTCTGCCAAGCTTTGTCCCTTCGACCAGCAGTAAGCGGATTTGTTTATACCGACAAAGTGATTTTCATAATCCGGAAATAATGCTGCAGTATCGCCTTTTACAATGGCGTGTTGATCTTTTATTTCGTCCTTTTGTCCTTGTAGTATAATTTCACCGTCAAATATGAAAAACCCTCAAATACAATGTCTTTGAGTATTTCTACCAGTTCACTTCTCACCAAAGGATCAAGGCCGGACGTAGGTTCGTCCAGAATAAAAAGGTCAGCGCCATGGGAAAGGGCAAGCACAAGCGCGTATTTCATTCTCATGCCTCTTGACAAATCTTTAATTATTTTACTCTCCGGTAGTTCAAATTTTTTCATATAGAACTGATACGCATTATCGTTCCATGTAGGGTACATAGGAGCAATCAGACTTTTCATTTTTCTCAAGGTCAAATCTTCGTAAAAATGACCGTCATCAAGAACAATGCCTAGCTTTGGTTTTATTTCTAAATCATTGGTAACGCTATCCATACCCAAAATCATGATTTTTCCAACATCCGGTTTGATCATGTTCAGTATGCTTTTAATGGTTGTCGTTTTTCCCGCGCCATTAGGCCCAATGAAGCCAGTCAGTGTTCCCTTTTCCAGCTCATATTTATATTCCTAAAACTGAAATCATCATAATTTTTACATAGGTTGTGAATTTCCAAAACCATATCCAATCTTATTCCCCCCCCCGCTCAACTCATCTATGATTTTTTTCAAATCATCGCTTGAAATTCCAACAGGCTTTGCGTATTCAATAATTTCCGTAAGCTTTTTCTCGATATCCAACAGCCGGGTTTCCCGTAAAAGTTCCATATTTTTTGACGCAACAAAAGAACCTTTTCCCGTCATATTGATAGTAAATCCTTCTGCTTCCAAACCTTCATATGCTTTCCTTGTAGTAATAACGCTAACATTCAAATCTTTTGCCAAGCCCCTAACAGACGGTAAAACATCCCCCTCTTTTAATTCGCCAGACAGGATAGCGGATTTTATTTGGTTCATAATCTGCCCGTAAATAGGCACTTCCGCAGAATTTACAATGATTATATTCAATATCATATCACCTCCGCGCCCCAATAGTGTGTATGCTCTATGAGCACAGTATGGCCTGTCATCATTTGGATGTCAATACTTTCAAAAGCAGATCGTTAATATTCATGAAAATGATACACACAAAAGAAAAGACGCGAAAGTCATTCTCCCACGTCTTCATTCTAACTTATTTCGTTATCCGCTGACAATACGATTCAGGCGCACATACTTATAAGTAATCTTGCAAAATCGATACAAAATTGCATATCTTTGATCCCTAAATTCGCTTTATAGTATTGCTTGATTTTATTAACGTTTGACACCATTTCAAGCATTGATACCGCATCTGAACCTGCAACGTCTGATACTGACTTATATCCTGCATCGTAGAAAGCTCTTGCAGCAACAGGTCCGACCCCATTGATTCTTACAAGGTCACAAAGACACAGTAATTCATCTGCCTCCGATTGATTCTTTTCAAAATAGTCTTTCGAGGTTCTAATCCCCGCATCATAAAATTGTTCTATCAATATAGCATCAATACCAGGAAAACTTTTTAATGAAACAGGCTTTTGTTCGAGACTGTTCATTTCTCTTTTCAAAATTACCAAATAATCTTCAGCAATACCACAATCAACTAAAAAAGCCGCAATTTTCTGAGAAGAAGAAAGACTTTTCTTAAGCTGAGAAACATTCATAATTCCCTTTTTCTCAAACAATGCAAAGTTTTCATCGATATTTTGCATAAGGCTTTTACGACCAGGTAATAAATTCTGCCCGATTAGTAGCTCCTTATAACTTTGGACAGATAAACGTTCCATGTCTAAATTGTACTTCATAACTCTTCTCCCATCGTTACATTATTCAAGCTTTTACACCCATATGACTCACCATACGCCATTTCATGGCATGCTTCTCTATGAGATATCTTCAACCAACCTTCTTTTAATAGATACCCGCCATTATCTCCACCTTCAGGTCCCATTTCAATGATATAATCTGCCTGACTGATAATCCTTGGATTGTGTTCTATCACAACAACTGTCGCGCCCTTAGATGTAAGTTCACGGATAATAGAGCACAGCTTATCAACGTCATCATCATGAAGCCCCGAAGTTGGCTCATCCAGAATATAAATCGTGCCTTCTGCTTTACCGTCACAAAGCTCTTTTGCCAGCTTGATTCTCTGAGCCTCACCGCCAGATAAGGTAGCTGCACTTTGCCCGAATTTGATATACGAAAGCCCGACCTTACAGAGCATATCCAATATTCGATATATGCCGGATTCATTTTTGAATATTTCCTTGACTTCATCAATTTCTAAATCAAGCAAGTCTGATATCGAATATCCCTTATGTTTTATTCTCAATACCGACTCTTTATATCTCTTACCCTTGCACTTATCGCACAGAGCATAAATGTCGGGCATAAAATGCATTGGAATTGCAATTTCACCGGCTCCCTTACAAGCTTCACACTGTCCCTTTTCACTGTTGAAACTAAAATGCTCTTTTGTTAGTTTCGCTTTTTTTGCCTCGCTTAACTTTGAATAATAGTCTCTTATCAAGTCAAAAACTCCGGTATAGGTTCCTGGGGTCGACCTGGAGTTTTTCCCAATCGCCTTTTGGCTGACATAGTATATATCGGAAATGCGTTCAGTCCCTGATATGCTATCATACTCTCCGGCTATATCCACGCTCTTTCCAAGTGCTTTCATTATGGCAGGATACAGCGTTTTGGAAACCAGACTGCTTTTTCCTGATCCGCTTACTCCAATGACACAGGCAAATTTATTGAGAGGTATGGAGACTTCAATGTTTTTCAGATTATTTGTTCTTGCACCTTTTAGTACGATTTTTTTATTTTCTTCAATGACCGCACTCTTAACGGGGTATCCATAGTCTTTTAATTCGTATGTCCTGTTCTGTTCAACTATATCTGCGCTCAATAACTGACCCCCGTATTGTCCTGCGCCGGGACCGATCTCAATCAAATAATCCGCCATTTGAATCAATTCTTTTTTATGTTCAACGACAACAATCGTATTTTTCAGTTTTTTCAAGTCCTGAATCGCTTCAATCAAGAATTGAAAATCTTTTGGATGCAATCCTTTTGAAGGCTCATCCATGATATATAGAATATTAGAAAGCCCCGATCCGAATTGATTTGCAATTTTCAGTCTTTGCGCCTC
>JAQUYZ010000096.1 GCA_028691625.1 Eubacteriales bacterium | reverse complement strand
ATTTAAAGAATCCAGGAACGAACAGAAAGAATGCAGGCTTCTCTGATGAAGAGCGGGGAAAGCTGACGGAGCTGCTGGATGCAGGTTTTGTCGACACCTATCGGTACTTATACCCCGATGTGACCGGCGCATATACCTGGTGGTCATACCGCTTCAACGCGAGAGCGAACAACGCCGGTTGGAGGATCGATTACTTCCTTGTCTCTGAACGGATCAAGGAGAAGATCATAAACGTGGTGATTTATGATCAGGTGTTTGGCAGTGATCATTGCCCTGTTTTGCTGGACATTGATTTGTAAGGTTGGTTCCTTGATCCGATTATTTATCTCAGGTCGGGAACTTTTTCCAACGTACTTCGTCTTACTATTATGCAATACATAAAAGGAGGTAGAGTGTGAGTGAAAAAAATAATTAGTATTTTAGTGGCAATCAGTCTTGTGCTGACTTCCGCGATTCCTGCCTTCGCTGAAGAAACAGACAGCAAGGATTTGGAGAAGGCGATCACACAAGTGAAAAATGTGGTCACAATACCAGCGGACTACAACAACTTTCAGTACAACTCAAGCCAATATGAGGAAAATGGAAAGCAGGCTTCTGTTTGGTATCTGAATTGGAACAAGGAGGATTACAGCGCGGGCATTTCCGCTTCGGTTGAAAACGGGGGATATCTGATCAGCTATAACATCTATTCCGATCAACAGAAGGAAGGCCTTGGAAAGGTCACAAGAGATGCCGGGATGAAGACTGCATCCGCTTTTCTTGCCAAAGCAAGACCGGATCTCGCAGCAGATCTTAAATTGATGGAAGATACGAACGACGCAAATACAGACAGGCATTATTACCGATATAAGCTTTATAAAAATGAAGTTATGGTCTATTTCACAGAGGTTCAAGTGGAGATCGACAAATTCACCGGACAGGTAATCGGATTCTCATGCCAGGGAGCGGGGGAAGATTTCTCTAAGCTTCCTCCCAAAGAAGGCGTGATCGGTCTTGAGGCAGCACAAAAGGCTTACATGGAAAAGATCAAGGTAATGCTGAGCTATTATTCCCACTTTGACTACAATAAAAAAATCTTGACCATATTTCCGGGCTATTCCGGGACCAATACGGAGGGGAATGTGATCGATGCAAAAACCGGAGAAGCGGTCCCTTTATACAACGATTACATCAACTATGGCGACAAGGGCGGAATGGGAGGCATGGCCAAATCTATGGATTCGGCAGCAGCGGAAAATGCGCTGACGAAAGAAGAACTGGCAGCGGTTGAGAGTGTTGCAGGTCTGATTTCAAAAGAGAAAGCGGAAAGCATCCTGCGCAATACGGCTCCCGGCATTACCTCGAGCATGAAAACCTTAAGTGCATCCTTATCAAAAAATTATATTGAGCCGGACAAATATCTATGGGAAGTTGGATTTGACGGTGCTTACGGTGTAGTAAACGCCAAAACCGGTGAAGTAACGTCATTCTACATTTACAGTGACGACAGCAGCAAGGGCAGAGCCGGGATTTCAGAAGCCAAGGCAAAGGAAAAAGCGGAAGCTTTCATGAAAAAAGCAGCTTCGGAAAAGTTTGCACAATCCAGATACTATCAAAATCCGATCAACAGACTTTACAGAGGAATATCTGATGAGAATCTCATCGAATACAGCTTCAACTATTACAGACAGGTAAACGGCATCGATTTTATCGGCAACGGCTTTACTGTGATTGTGAATAAAGCCAGCGGCATGATCACGCATTATGACTGCAGCTGGTACGATGGAGTAACCTTCCCGTCGGTTGAAGATGTCATTTCAGAAGAGAAAGCTTTTGACGCAGTCAATACATCCGGCAAACTTGATCTGATGTATAAAAAGGTGAAGGACGGGGAAATCGCATTGGTATATGATTTCACGTACAGTGTCGGGAATTTCCTCATTGATCCTGTCAACGGCTCCAGGCTTGGATGGGACGGAAAGCCTTACAAGGACGCATCTCTGCCGGAATACACCGATGTGAAAGGACATTGGGCTGAAGCAACAATTAAAAAACTGCTGGAAAACGGATACTATCTCGAGGGGGAAAAGTTCAATCCGAATCAAAAAATCAATCAGATGAGCTTTTTGAGATATCTGTATTCACCGATCCAGATCTACTATGATGACGAACAATTTTACAAAATGATGGTAAACGATAAGATCATCAGGGACAATGAAGAGGCTCCGGCAGCACTGTTGTCAAGACAGGATGCGGCTAAATTTGCAGTAAGATTTCTCGGACAGGGAAAAGCAGCAGAGCATCCCGAAATCTTCATCAATCCTTTCAAGGATAGGGTCACCGACTCGTACAAGGGGTATGCAGCAATCTGCTATGGCTTAAAGGTAATGCAGGGGGATAAAAAAGGACGGTTTAACGGAATGAGTCAGGTAACCAATGCAGAAGCAGCAATGATCATCTACAATACCCTGCAGGTAAGATAGAACGAAAAAAACAAAAAATGCACCGATTATACGATTTCGGTGCATTTTTTATTATTCCGTATGACTTTCGAATCCATTTCTACCAGATCACGGATCAGAGGATCTCGGATCAGATGCTTCCATACCGTATAGGTCGCTTTGACAAAATCATTCTGAAGGGGTATCTTTTCAGCAATCAGAGGACATTGATACGGCAGCTCAGCAGTTGACAGGATGAGTCTCAACTCTCCATTTTCCGTCAGATAAGGGGCCAGCGGAAAGAAACGGCACTGCAGCGGCCGCATTTCTCTTGGACAGCGGGGAGGGGTTTTGCATCTTACAAAATAGACCTTGCCTGACCAGGAAGCCGGAAATTCATAATCTTCGGCATATTCTATATTCCATTTCAACCAGTCTTCTTTTCTTGTAAACAACTTCTCTTCTCCGGGCAGGAGATAGATCCCCATATCAAAATCAAGGCTTTCCTCGCTGCAGCCGTCTCCGCCGCAATTGCAGCAGGCGGAAGAGCAAAGCTGCCCGCAGTCTGTGGGCAGGGGGCTTACTCTGTTTAACAGCCGATAGATGGCTTGATACGTGTTTTTTCTGATTATGCTTTTCATAATAAGGGTATTATATATGAAAAGTCACATCGTTTGAAGAGAAAGAACAGACTTTCTTCTTTTTTTTGATTTTAATCGACCGGTATGGTATAATTAATTTCTGCCGAACAAGTCAGATCAGCAGAAGAATAACTCATTTTCAGGCAGGAGGATGCGGACGATTCTATGAAATTAGGGATTGATATTGGTTCAACAACTGTAAAGCTCGTTCTGATGGATCGCGATAATAAAATCGTGTTCAGCAGATACGAAAGACATATGTCAAATGTCTTTGAAAAGGTTTCTGAGCTCATGCTGCAGCTCTATGATACATATAAAGATATACAGACAACGGTTTCCATAACAGGCTCTGGCGGGCTTTCTTTATCTACGGTACTCGGTATTCCTTTCGAACAGGAGGTTATTGCCTGCAGTACCGCCGTGGAGGCGCTGATTCCTGATACACAAGTCGCCATCGAGCTCGGCGGCGAAGACGCGAAAATTACATTTTACGGAGCAACCATTGAGCAGAGAATGAACGGAACCTGTGCGGGCGGTACGGGCGCGTTCATCGATCAGATGGCCGTGCTCCTCAATACTGACGCCCAGGGCCTCAATGAGGCGGCGAAAAGCTACTCTATGATCTATCCCATCGCTGCAAGATGCGGAGTTTTTGCAAAGACCGATATTCAGCCACTGATCAATGAAGGGGCAAAGATTGAAGACCTGGCGGCTTCAATATTTCAGGCTGTGGTCAACCAGACCATCAGCGGTCTTGCCTGCGGGAGGACGATCCGCGGTAATGTGGCTTTTCTTGGAGGACCCCTGTCCTTCCTTTCGGAACTGAGAACGCGATTTGTTGAAACGCTGGATCTTAAGCCGGAGCAAATCATCTTTCCTGAGGATTCCAAATATTATGTGGCAATCGGTGCTGCAATGCTGTCGGATAAGCATGCAACCGTAAGTATTGAAAGCATTCTCGCAAAGATCGAGAAGGCTGATCTTAACATGCTTTCCGAGACGAAGCATATGGAGCCGCTATTCAAGGACTTTAATGAATTTCAGATATTTAAAGGCCGTCACGATAAAGATAAAATAAAAAGAAGAGACATCAAACGGGCCAAGGGCAAGGTATTTCTCGGTATCGATGCCGGCTCCACAACGACGAAGGCCGCATTGATCGACGATGAGAAATATTTGCTCTATTCCTTTTATAGAAATAATGAGGGAAAACCTTTGGAGGCCACAATGGTCATGCTGAAGGAGCTGTATTCTTTGCTTCCCGACGGCGCATTTATCGCAAATGCAACGGTAACTGGTTACGGGGAAGGCCTGATTAAAGCAGCCTTCAACATCGATATGGGTGAAATCGAAACGATGGCTCACTATAAAGCGGCTGAGGAATTTCTGCCGGGCGTTGATTTTATTTTGGACATCGGCGGACAGGATATGAAATGCATGAAGATAAAGGACGGAGCCATCTATAATATCATGCTCAATGAAGCGTGCTCTTCCGGCTGTGGCTCTTTTATTGAAACCTATTCCAAATCAGTGAATATGAGCGTGGAAGCCTTTGCAAAGGAAGGTCTTTTCGCAGAGAAGCCTGTTGACCTTGGTACCCGGTGCACCGTATTCATGAATTCAAAGGTAAAGCAGGCCCAGAAGGAAGGAGCCTCCATTGGCGACATTTCCGCCGGACTTTCCCATTCTGTTATCAAAAATGCACTTTATAAGGTAATCAAACTCCGTGATACCGACGAAGCAGGCAATAAGATTGTGGTTCAGGGAGGAACGTTCCTGAATGATTCCATTCTGAGAAGTATCGAACGGATCATGGGCAGAACAGTTGTCCGGCCTGATATTGCAGGGATCATGGGGGCTTACGGCTCTGCGATCATTGCCAGGGAAAACTATGTCGAGGGTACGGATTCAGGTATCATCAAACCGTCCGCAATGGATTGCTTTACGGTAACAAATGCCCATACACGGTGTAATGGCTGCCAGAACAGCTGTCTTTTGACGATCAATAAGTTCAATGACGGAGGCAGATTTATCACAGGCAACCGCTGTGAAAAGGGAGCAGGACTGGAGAAAAAAGGAGAACTGCTTCCCAATCTCTTTGATTATAAATATAAACGCCTCTTTTCCTATGAACCCCTTGATGAGGCATACGCATCCCGTGGTACGGTGGGGATTCCGCGCGTTCTTAATATGCATGAAAATTACCCGTTCTGGTTTACCTTCTTTACAAAGCTGGGATTCCGGGTCGTATTATCCCCGGTGTCTTCAAAAGAAATCTATGAAATGGGAATGGAGACCATATCCTCGGACACCGCATGTTATCCGGCCAAGCTTGTTCACGGACATATAAAGTGGCTGATTAACAACGGTATTAAATGGATATTTTATCCATGCATTAATTTCGAGATGGTAGAGGACCAAACTGCTCCGAATCATTACAATTGCCCAATTGTAGCCACTTATCCCGAAGTAATCGCCAATAATATGGATGATGTCATCGCAGAGGAGGATGTGTTATTCAGCCATCCGTTTTTGCCCTATGATGACGACGTCAGACTGACCCGCCAGCTGTATGAAATGATGAGGCCGCTGCATATCGGCTTCAATGAGGTCAGCAAGGCAGTGAAAGCAGGACGGAAGGAAGACAAGCGATTCAAGGACGACATCAAGAAGAACGGTGCCTACGCAGTGAAATATATCAAGGACAACAACAAAAAGGCGGTGATCCTGGCCGGAAGACCTTATCATCTGGATCCGGAAATCAACCACGGGATCGATCAGCTGATCAATTCCTTTGGTATGGCTGTCTTAACCGAGGATTCGGTCGCTCATTTTACAACGCTGCTGCGGCCCATCCGCGTGTTGGATCAGTGGATGTACCATTCCAGGCTGTATCGCGCGGCTGAGGTTGCCGGCAGGAATAATGATATTGAGCTGGTGCAGCTCAATTCTTTCGGCTGCGGGCTGGACGCCGTTACAACAGATCAGGTTGAAGAGATCCTGAAGAATAAGAACAAGCTCTATACGGTGCTGAAAATAGATGAAGGGTCCAATCTTGGCGCTGCCAAGATCAGGATCCGGTCCCTGAAAGCCGCGATGGAGGAACGGGAGAGAAACAATATCCGGCACAGCATGGAAAACATTCCGTACAAGCGGAGGATTTTTACGCAGAGAATGAAAAAGAACTATACCCTGATTATTCCGCAGATGTCACCGATCCATTTTCAGTTTCTGGAGCCGGCGCTGAATCACAGCGGGTATCGGGTGGAGCTGCTGCCGTCCGTCGACAAGCATGCAGTGGAAGAAGGCTTGAAGTATATTAACAATGATGCCTGCTATCCGACAATTGTATCACTGGGGCAGATTATTTCCGCGCTGAAATCAAGGAGATATGATCTGAACAGGACTGCGATCGCCATGTCACAGACCGGAGGCGGCTGTCGTGCCAGCAATTATGTGGCACTGCTGAGAAAGGCGCTC
>JAQUYZ010000095.1 GCA_028691625.1 Eubacteriales bacterium | reverse complement strand
AGGGATAACGGATTCTTTAAACCCAAAGCAAAAGGCAGCACAGGTTATTATATCTCTTGGGGCGGATGTTGCTTCAAGTATATATAAGCATCTTCAGGAAGAAGAAATTGAAAAACTGACCTATGAAATTACGCGTCAGGAAAGTGTAAGACCGGAATTTTCCGACCAGGCCATTGATGAATTTTATGGCCTCTGTGTGGCACAAAAGGTTTATCTTGAGGGTGGAGTTGCCTATGCAAAAAATGTTCTGGAGAAGGCCTTCGGTGTGCAGCAGGGAACCGCACTTCTGGAAAGGGTCACCAAAACATTAAGAACAAAGGCCTTTGAGTTTATCCGCAAAGCGGATTACAAAAATTTGATGAATATGATCGTAAACGAACATCCTCAGACGATCGCCCTGATTCTTTCCTATGCAAGAGCGGATCAGGCGTCCTCCATTATCGCAGAGCTGCCGAAGGGCATACGGGTCGATGTGGTGGAACGGATCGCCAGGATGGACAGAACTTCTCCTGAAGTGATCCGGCAAGTGGAAGCGATCTTGGAAAGAAAATTTGAATCCGTCGTATCCATCGACCTTCTGGAGGTCGGCGGGATCAATTATATCGCTGAAATTATGAATAATATCGACAGAGGAACCGAGAAATTTATCTTTGATGAGCTCTCCAGAAACGACCCGAAGCTGTCTGAGGAGATCCGAAAGCGCATGTTCGTGTTTGAGGATATCATTATTCTGGATCCCCTTGCAATCCAAAGATTCCTCAGAGAAGTGGATACAAAGGAAATGTCAATTGCGCTTAAGGGCGCAAACAAGGATGTGGCCAATATCATCTTTGAAAATATGTCGCAGCGTATGGGTGAAACCGTCAAGAGTGAAATGGAATACCTGCATAATATCCGCGTAAGAGATGTGGAAGATGCGCAGCAGAAAATTGTGGCGATCATACGCAGACTGGAAGAAGAAGGAGAGATCGTCATAGCCAAGGGCGGAAAGGATGATATCATTGTCTAGCATTGTAAAAGCGAAAATGCTGACTGACGTGCTGCCGAAGCCCATGGAGAACGGCAGTTCTCCACTGGAAGCTGAACTTCGGGAAATGGAAAGGGCCAGTATCGGCGAAGTGAACGAAAAAAAAGAAACCATCCTTCGTCAGGCACTCAAAAAGGCCAGACATATCGAAAACGAGGCACAGCTGAGAGCGGACGCCTTGATGGAGAGCGCGATGAAAAGCAGCAGGGAAGTCATGAACGTCGCGGAGAAGAAGGGATATGACGAGGGGTATCTGCGTGGTCTGGTGGACGGCGCCAACGCCTCGGAAACTGCGGCGGAGGAAGGACTTCACGAGCTCAGACGGCTGATCGAATTATTCAAAACAGAACAGAGAGCAGCGTTGGAAAGAAACGATAAGGACCTGATAGAAATCGCATTTGAGCTGGCAAAAAAAATCATGAAACAGCACGTTCAGGCAGATGAGAATGCAGTTCAGAAGATGCTGGAAGAGATCATCCTGGAGAATGAAGGCAGCCTGAAGATTTATTTTTCGGAATACCAGAAAACGCTGGGTGTCCAAATAGATAAGGCCATCGCAAAAAAGATGAGGAATCTGACAAAGGATTCCAAGCTGGTTCTGATCAAGGGAGACGACCTGATCATGACTGAGAATGAAGGCGGTATCGTAGATATGAGTGTGCCGGTTCAGCTGGAACAGCTGAAAAAGGCCGTTGACCATGCTTTTTAACCAATTGATCATGGGTAGTAACCGTTGAACATACTGCAAAGGAGCTCTAGATGGATACCAGGAAATATTGCAGATTGATTCGAAATGCAGATTCCTATTCGTATTTCGGCAAGATCGACAAGGTGATCGGAATGATGATCGAATCCAACGGCCCTGAGTGCAAGGTCGGGGATCTGTGCAAGATATACGGACACGGGAACAAGAACTATATCTGTGCCGAGGTGGTGGGCTTCCGCGGAAATAAAGTTTTGCTCATGCCATACGAAGAGCCGGAAGGAATCAGCTCGGGAAATCTTGTAGAGGCAACCCATTCCGCATTAAAGATCGGCATGTCAAAAAATCTGATCGGCAGGGTCATCAATGCAGCAGGAGAGCCTATCGATGACAGCGGCCCGATTGAATGCGACCTGCAGTACGAGGTGCAGAGCGTCAGCTCCAATCCTCTTTCAAGACCAAGGATCCATAACATCCTGGAATTTGGGATCAAGCCCATAGACGGGCTGCTGACCATAGGAAAGGGACAGAGAATGGGGATCTTCGCCGGAAGCGGTGTCGGAAAAAGTACCTTGATGGGTATGATCGCCAGAAATGTAAAGACTGACGTAAATGTCATCGCACTGGTCGGAGAAAGAGGAAGAGAAGTCCGGGAATTCCTTGAACGGGACCTTGGACCGGAGGGTCTGGCCCGCTCCGTCCTCGTTGTAGCCACCTCCGACCAACCGCCGATGCAGAGAATGAAGTGCGCCATGGTGGCAACCACCATCGCTGAGTACTTCAAGGATTTAGGCAAGGATGTACTGCTTATGATGGACTCCCTCACCAGATTTGCGATGGCACAGAGAGAAATCGGGCTGGCCACGGGAGAACCGCCGGTGGCAAGAGGATATACCCCATCCATCTACTCCATGATGCCGAAGCTCCTGGAACGAACCGGGAATTTTGAAAATGGTTCCATCACAGGAATTTATACGGTGCTGGTGGAGGGAGACGATGTGAACGAGCCGATTTCCGATACGGTAAGAGGCATCATTGACGGGCATATCGTCTTATCGAGAAAAATAGCGATGCGAAATCATTACCCCGCCATCGATGTGCTGGGGAGCGTCAGCAGACTGATGAATGATATCGCTGACAAGGATCAGATTGAAGCGGCGGGCAGAATGAGGAATCTGATGTCCATCTATGATGCAAACTACGATTTGGTAAACATCGGTGCATATAAGAGCGGGACAAACAGGGCCCTGGATGAATCAATTTCAAAGATAGACAGGATCAATGAATTTCTGCAGCAGAACATTTATGATAAATTCCCCTATGAAGACAGCGTTGAATTGATGAAGACAGCAATCGGATAACGGGGATCGAAGAATGAGGAAGCAAACCCATGAAGAAGTTTGAATTCCAATTGGAAAAACTATTGTCCTATAAGGGGCAGATGCTGGACAGCGAAATGATGACTCTGGCTGTGCTGAACAATCAGCTCTCCGAGGAACAGCATAAGCTGCGCATGCTTCAAACAGAGCTGGAACAATGCAGAAAAGAATTCGAAGAAAAAATGCTGGAGAAGACAACTCCCGCCACCTGCAGAATGTATATCTATTATTCAGAGCATCTCAAGGAAAGAATCCTGTATGTCCAGAAGACAATCGAGAGTATCAAGGCACAGCTGGACAGGCAGATCGAATTGATCAAAAAACTTAAGCTGGAAACGAAATCTCTGGAGAAACTTAAGACTTCCAGGTATGACGAGTATAAAAAGGAAGACCTGAAGGCTGCCGAAAAGCAGCTGGAGGAATTTGTATCAACTGTGAAGGTCATTCAAAAGTCAATTTAGCAGATTTCGTATTCATAACCATACACAGGCAAACAGGAAGAGGCCGGGAACAATGTATGGTACAAAATCAACAAATGAAAGGAGGTGAAAGAGTGAATATCGAAAATAGCTTAGGAATGTTGTTTTCAAATGAAATCAGCGCCACAGCTGCCGCGGGCAATGGAAACGGGCTGGCAGTCAGCCAGGGAGAAAACCCGGAAGGCTCTCTGTTTCAGCAATTGATCTCTCAAATGATGATGACAAAAAATCCAATGCAGGAAGCTGCAGACACAAAAAATCCAATGACAGATGCTGCAGGAGCGAATGGGAGCGGGAAGAAACAAGGCAAGCCCGGAGAAACCGCAAATCCGCTGTCAGAACTGCTGCTTGCAGGAGGGGGTTTCGCTAAGATCAGACTCCTGAGCACGGAGCAAGAAACCGGTGAATCGACGCCTGGGGATGGGCAGACGGCCGAACCGCCCCATGCTTTCATAGCAGGATTCGGCAATCCGGTCCAGACCGCAAACCCGGATAAGAATCTCTCTGATCCGCAACCGGTCAGAGCCGCGGCTGAGGTACCGGTATCAGGAATCAGCAGTGTTCAAGAAACCGGCAATGATTTTGAAACAACGAATCCACACCGGAGTGACATTCCGGGTGATCTCAAAACCGCATCGGGAGACCGCACGGAAATGACATCAGCAACGACAAATGAAATGGAAGCAGAACCGGCAGAGATGTCTGCAGCCGGGAGAGAAAAAGCGGTTCCCAGGCAGGGAAACACAGCACAGCAGCCGGAAGCGCCAATCCTGACCACGTCAACCGTGACCGGCGGCAGTGAAAAATCCGCAACGCCTGCCCCAAAGGAGAATGACCTTCTGAGCATTCAGAAAAACAAGCCGGTGAATGGGAAGACCGGGAAGCCGGAAGTCATGGCAGCACAGAATTATGAAGTGCCCGAGACGGGAAAGTATAAACAGAACACTGCAGCCGGCAGTCATGTGACGAAAACAACCGCCAACCCAATCGCATCATATGATACCGCTGATGCTGCTGAGAAAACAAAACCGGAGTTGGAACCAAAAGGCGCCGGCCCGGAACGAATCGGATTTCAGAATGTAATGCAAGGCACTGCAGGAACAAGGGAAACCGCAGAGGCAATCTTGCCAGGCCAAACGGTTGAATCAAGCCAGCCTTACAGCCAGATCAAAGACGAAATCCTTGCAAAGCTGGAACAAAGCGGGCCGACAGAATTTAAAATGCAGCTTGACCCCGAAGATTTGGGGCAAATCGACATCAAACTGAAGCTCAGCGAAGGAAAACTGATCATCGACATACTGGCGGCCAACACCAAGACTCAAGCCCTGTTGACCGGTCAGGTCGACAAGCTGATCGCAAGCATGGGACTGCAGAATGTAACGGTAGAAAGCGTTCAGGTCAACCAGCAGATGAATTCACAGGCGCAGGACGGCAGCCAGAATCAGGGATACACGAGGAATGCGGCAATGGACTTCTCGCAGAGAAAGCAGCAGGAGCAGTACCAGCAGCAAATTCTCAATGACGGTAAGCTGACTGAAACCTTCGACCGGCAGCCGGATGAGACGCAAACCAATCAGCAAAACCGAATCGAATCTATGCGATACGAGTCCCACAGAATGAATTACGCTGTATAGAAAGGAGGAAACAGAAAATGTCAATCGAAGCAATAAACAATTATGGAACAACCGGAACGAACAGCACAAACAGCATGAGCGGCTCAACCGGGAAAGGCACGTTGTCAATGGATGACTTCCTGCAGCTTCTGGTTGCTCAGCTGAAAAACCAGGATATGTACAATACGATGGACGACTCGGAATACATGGCGCAAATGGCGCAGTTTTCCATGCTGCAGGCGATTACCGATATGAGCGAGCTGTCGATGACTTCCTATGGCGTAAGCCTGATCGGCAAAGAGGTGACCATAGCAAAGGTTGCAGAGGATGGAACCGTCACAGGCCTCAAGGGCATTGTAGATAGTGTAAACTTCTATAACGGCAGTCCCCAGGTCGTGGTGGATGACCAGAGCTACTCTCTGAGCAGTGTGATGCAGGTGAACGAACCCAAAATCATCATTCCGAACAGCAAAGTAGAATGACAAAGAGTAGAAGGTGATTCAAATGTCAAATGAAATTATGGGCAATCGGTATAATTTGACGGATGCCATCATAAGACAGGCTGAAAAGGTCAATTCTTCGGGCAGCAAACCGGGAGGCGCGGACAGCCGGGTCAACAACGGCAGATCCTTCCAGGAGATATTAAATGAGCAGCTCAGTCAGAAGATTTCCTTTTCAAAGCATGCAAATCAAAGAACGGAAGAGAGAAATATCCAGATCAGCGAAAATGATCTGAACCGTTTGGGGGATGCCTGCGACAGAGCACAGCAGAAAGGGATCAAGGATGCCCTGATTGTGATGGAGGATCACGCATTTATCGTAAATGCCCTGAACAAAACCGTGATCACAGTAGTTGATAAAAATGAAATGAAAAGCAACATATTCACTCATATTGACGGTGCCGTATTTATATAGCTGGACCTTGAAACAGGAGGCTATGTGAGCTTTGACCGACAGATAAGCGCACAACGGGCACAGAAAGGAATTTAAAATGATAGGATCAATGTATTCCGCAGTTTCAGGTTTGTCTGCACACCAGACAAAGATGAATGTAATTGGTAATAATATTGCCAATGTTAATACGTATGGCTTTAAATCAAGCCGTGTCACTTTTTCCGACGTATTTTACCAGACGATCAACAGCGCCACCGGACCAAAGGGAGAGGGGCCTTCCGGCACAGGGGGAACCAACTCGACTCAGCTGGGTTACGGCGCCAAGGTCAATTCCGTCGATGTCATCAATACCCGTGCAGGCAGTGCGACCACTGACCGCGCATTGGACGTATATATCAACGGCGACGGCTATCTGCCGGTAAAGGATAGTGACGGAACGATCAAATACACCCGTGTCGGCGTGCT
>JAQUYZ010000094.1 GCA_028691625.1 Eubacteriales bacterium | reverse complement strand
TGATTACCAATTATGAGGATGCGAGCCAAGGCACCCGAGAAGTGTACGACGATTATATGCGACCCACCGGGGACACCAAGATTCCTCTTTGGTTAAAAAGCTTTGGTCACAATGCAGATATCACGCGCGGATATTGGGAACGCGCAAAAACAACCCTTTTTTCCGGTACGATTCCTCTGCCTTTAAAAGAAATGATCGTATTCCTTGTATCCGCTAAACACGGTGCCCGCTACTGTTCTGCCTGCCACGCGCAAAGTGTACTCAGCCTGGATAAAGCACTTGCTTTTGAGGATCTTCAATCTTTTCTTGCAAGTGATACAGGAGTAGATCTTCCCTCTTATTACCGTTGTGTGGGCGAGTTTGTTCTTAAAGTTGTCTTCAATCCCAATTGCTTGAGTGATGCAGATTTTGTTCAGTTGCAAGACGAGGGGTTTACTAGAGAGGAAATCTGCGAGATTATATCAGTGATTGATCTTGCTTCCATGTTCAATGTTTACACGAGTTCACTCCAGTTAGATCTAGATGAAGAATACCGGGCAGTGATATGAATGCAGATAAGAACAATCCTTGGAACAATCAAACCACCCAGCAGCTTGTACGGTACGAAGCGCTGTTCAAACTCCTTGACGAAATTCGCTCACTTGAGGACATTCGTGAGATAGCAAGTCATACGTCTAGGCAATGTAAGTACTTCGTGAATGTGGCGTGTTGTCATATCATACTATTTTTGGAGGGTTCCAACACCACCATAGACAGCGCGCGAGGAGAGGTTGAGGTAAATGAAGCTGCAGCCATTTGTGCTTGGGACGAGCATTATCACTCTCTGTGTCTTCCTTTTCTGGTAAAAAAAGATAGTTTTTCCGAAGCATTGCCCCCTCCTGCAATATTACGAAATCCCTTGATTGTTGAAATCAAGGTACTTCCGATTATGCGACAAGGCAGATGCATTGGCATCCTATCGGCTGGCGTAAGAAATGAACCATTCAGTGAGATGGATTTGAAGTTTCTCGGTATCTTTGGCAATCACCTTATTGATCGTTTCTTCAATATTGTAATGCAGAAAAACTACCTTGCCATCCTTCTCGAAAAAGCCTCGTATGACCCCTTGACTGGTCTCATGAATAGAGGTGCGATTCTTGACAAATTGGATAAGTACATAGCACTCTCTGGAACGACGGGTGAACCCGTCTCGGTTATTATTTTTGATATTGACCACTTTAAGAAGGTAAATGATACATTCGGCCATGCAGCGGGAGATCTTGTACTCAGAGAAATTGCGGGGCGTCTTAGACTTTTTACTTGTATGGTGGATCACTTTGGGCGATACGGTGGTGAGGAATTCATTCTTGTGATGTATCCGGGCAGTGAGGAGCAGGCTCTGGTCACTGCAGAAAGTCTCCGAACTATGATTGCTTCACATCCATTCTCCACGGGAACTACTGGAGACAATTATATCGAGGTGACCATAAGTCTTGGGACGGCTACGCTTCATGAGACGAAGTCCGGAGAGGAACTTAGTAAGAATGCAGATGAAGCGCTCTATCGTTCGAAAAAGAACGGACGGAACCAAAGCACACAATTTTAAGCAAAAATTTTATCTTAGGGGGCATAGAAAATGATAAAGATTGATTATAATAAATGTATCGGCTGTATGAAATGCGTTTCGGTTTGCCCATTTCAAGTTTTAGACAGCAAGGATGGAAAACCGGCAATGCAGGATGAAAGGCGGTGCATCAAGTGCCTTCACTGTGCGGCGGCTTGCCCTCAGAAGGCCATTGATCTTGGCGAGCTTGAGGGGGTTCTGCCCGGTGAATTGCCTGCAGTCCCGGAAGATCTTCCGAAACTGATCGAGGGGTTTCTCATGACGAGGAGATCCTATCGACTGTTTAAACCGGAGCCCGTGCCGAGAGACACCCTGCGCAGCGCTTTAAAGGTTTCAGCTTGGGCACCAAGCGCAAAAAATCAGCATCCGACTAAGTGGATTGTGATCGATGATGAGAATAAAATAAGGATTATTATGGATCACATTCTGGATTTTGTGAAGGAAACGGGAGTTTCCCCTGAAATCGCGGAATTATATAACCGTGGTCAGAATGTAGTGATGGGCAATGCGAAAACCCTGATTCTCGCCTATGCCAGAACCGATGCCATAAATCCGCCGGTGGATACGGCGCTTGCCCTTCACCAGGCGGAATTGCTGCTGCAGGCACAGGGGATCGGCACCTGTTGGGCTGGCTATCTGATGAGGATGTGCAATCAGGTACCTGCGCTGAAAGAGATCTTTAAGCTGCCGGAAGGCTGTCAGTTTTATGCCGCGATGATGGCGGGTTATCCTGACAACGAACAGTATCTCCACATACCGAATCGTCATAAACAAACTGATATTCAATGGTTGTAAGAAATGCCGGTCCGGATTCAAACCAGACGATACAGCTTTTTCACAAGAATGGAGCCTGTGATGATTTTCACTGCATCTCCGAGTAGGAAAGGAACGACACACATCATCAGTGCTGCGTAAAGTCCTGCAGAGGTGATGTACATAAACCAAAGTGTGCCCAGCGCATAACAGACGGCCAGTCCTGCAATCATGCTGACGATGTTCTGATAATAGCCATGTCCCAGCTTCTCGATCATAAGACCCGTGAGCCAGGCTGCGGCCACATAACCGATGAGATAACCGCCAGTGGGTCCGGTGATGATTCCAAAGCCCCCGGTAAAGCCTGCAAACACGGGAAGACCGATGGCGCCGAGGATGACATATACAATCTGGCTAACGGCTCCGCCTTTGGAGCCGAGAAGACCCCCTGCAAGAAATACGGACAATGTGGCAAGATGGATTGGAACCGGAGTAAAGGGCAGCGGGATAATGATCATGGAGCAGATTGCTGTCAATGCTGCGAACAGAGCATAGAGAATCATTTTCTTAGTTTTCATGGAACGACACACCCCTTAATTCATATTAAAGAAATTATAACGTTGAATCACTTTATTGTCAACCTAATTGCATTAGGAAGTTTACAATTCGGACGAAACCTGCAAAAAAGAGTGTTGACTTTATCACTTTAAAGTAGTAACATAATAACGTAATAAACTATAATCATCGGATGATAATCGATAGAAAACGAGAAAGAGCGTTGTCGCTGCCAAACAGAAAGAGGATATCAGAATGAAAAAATATGATCGCATCACGCCGGAGGGTACGAAAGACCTGCTGTTTCAAGAATGTGCTGCACAGAGAAAAATCGTAGAAATGCTCAGAGGAACCTTTGAGGGAAAAGGGTATCACGAGGTGATTACTCCCGGCTTTGAATTCTATGACGTTTTTTCATCCAATTCCATGTACTTTCCGCAGGAAAGCATGTACAAACTCATCGACCATAAAGGCAGGCTTCTGGCGATGAGGCCCGATTCCACAATCCCCATCGCACGTCTCACTGCAACAAAGCTCAAGGGACACACCCTTCCCATTCGTCTTTATTATGCGCAGCGGATCTATCGCCAGCAGCCGGAACTCAGGGGGAGAAGCAATGAAATCATGCAGATGGGGATTGAGCTTGTGGGACTGTCCACCTTTGAGTCTGATATCGAAATCCTGACGGCCGGGATGGAAGCATTGACCTCCTGCTGCACAGATGATTTTAGAATTGAGCTCGGCCACATCGGGATATATAAGCTGTTAATGGATCATTTAAATACAACCTCGGAGCAGAAGGAAACCATACACTCTCTGATTGCTTCCAAGAATTACGCCGGACTCTCGGATATTTTGGAAGACTTTCACGGGAGCCAGACGGTGGAAATCCTTAAAGAGCTGCCGAAGCTGTTCGGCGGGAGAGAAGCTTTGGGCAAGGCAAGAAAGTTGTTTAACGGCTATGATGAGAAGCTTCTGGAAATGCTTTCTTATTTGGAACGGATTTTCCAGGGGCTGATGGATCTTCGCCTGGATAAGGTAATGATTGATTTTGGTTTGGTTCACCAAGCTGAATATTACAGCTCTCTTATTTTTCGCGGTTACATCTCCTCTGCAGGGGAGCCGGTGCTTTCCGGCGGAAGATACGATGAGCTGTTCAAGGATTTTGGAGAAAGCCTGCCGGCAACGGGCTTCGGTATCAACGTAGACCAGCTCGCCTCCGGCCTCCTCAAATGCAGCGAACCGGCTAAAGGCAACAGACCAGCGGAATCCCTGGACGGCCAGCCCCGAAACAATCTCCGGATCGCCCTCACAAAGGGCAGACTGGAAAACAGTATCGTGGAGCTGTTCGACGAGATGGGATATGACACAGGGAACCTGAAAGACAAGGGCAGGAAGCTGCTCCTTTCCATTCCGGATCAAAACATGGACGTTGTTCTTGCCAAGGCTGCTGATGTGATCACCTATGTGGAGCACGGCGTCTGTGATGTTGGTGTTGTAGGTAAGGATACCATCGTAGAAAGCGGAGGGACCTTCTATGAGGTTCTGGACCTGGGCTTTGGAAAATGCAGGTTCGCCTTGGCTGTTCCAAAGGGATCGGAATTCTATAGCGGCTACCGTACCAAACGGATTGCGACAAAATATCCAAAGGTCGCAAGCACCTATTTTGAATCCAAGGGGATGGATGTGGAGGTTATTAAAATCGAAGGTTCGGTCGAACTTGCTCCGCTGCTGTCTCTGGCGGACGGGATCGTGGACATCGTGGAAACTGGAACGACACTGAAGGAAAACGGCCTTGAGGTGATTGAGGAAATCCGGAATGTTTCGGCCCGATTGATTGTGAATGTAGCCAGTATGAAGCTGAAGAAAGCAGAAATCGATGGATTGATCTCTGAAATACAGGATAAGGTAGGGCGTTAAGATGAACATAATCTATGCGGATAATAAGAGAGAATATGAATTCTTTGATGAAATGAAAAAAAGGACCGGGGGAATCAACCTTTCCGCTAACGCGGCAGTTTTAAGCATCATCAATGAGGTGAGGGAAAAGGGCGATGAAGCCGTCCGTGAGTACGGTATGAAATTTGACGGTGCAATCCCCGAATGCTTTGAGGTTGATAAGGAAGAGATAAAGCAAGCTTGGGACAATGCAGAAACTGCATTGAAAAAAGCCCTGCTTCACGCGAAGGAAAATATTACAGCATACCATGAAAAACAGGCGAGGTCGGGTTATGAGATGGAAAAAGAGAACGGGATCGTGCTTGGACAGATCGTCCGTGGGCTCTCCCGCGTCGGAATCTATGTACCGGGAGGAACAGCGGCCTACCCCTCCACTGTGCTGATGAACGCGATACCCGCTAAAATTGCGGGGGTAGAGGAAATCATTATGGTGACTCCTCCGGTCGTTGAGCAGAGGGAGGGATCGGAAACGGGCTGCAGAGCAAACCCGGATATTCTCGCCGCAGCGTATCTGGCGGGAGTCGACAGAGTGTTTCTGGCAGGCGGAGCACAGGCGGTTGCGGCACTCACCTATGGAACAGAGAGCGTTCCGAAGGTGGATAAAATCGTCGGACCGGGTAACATCTTTGTCGCAACGGCAAAGAAGCTCCTATTCGGGCAGGTGGATATCGATATGATTGCCGGTCCCAGCGAAATTCTGATTCTGGCCGACGATGAGGCCAATCCAGCCTATATCGCAGCGGATCTGATGAGTCAGGCAGAGCACGATCCGATGGCATCGGCAGTGCTGCTCACCACCAGCGACAAAATCGCGCAGAAGACCATGGAGCAAATCGAGCTTCAAATAGAGAAGCTGGAACGAAAAGCGATCATTGAGAAATCTCTAGACAGTTTCGGTGCCCTCATCATTTGCGGGAGCATGGAGGAAATGGTCGGGTTGGCAAACATCATAGCACCGGAGCATCTTGAGTTGATGGTGAAGGAACCGATGAAATACCTGCCCGGGATCAAAAACGCCGGCTCTGTATTCTGCGGTGAATATGCGCCGGAACCGCTGGGCGATTATTTGTCGGGAACCAATCATGTGCTCCCCACCTCGGGGACTGCAAGGTTTTCTTCTCCTCTGGGGGTAGACAGCTTCATTAAGAAAATGAGCTATACCTTTTATACAAGAGAAGCTCTTGCAGAGGATCGGGAGGACATTATCACTATTGCCGAAAAAGAGGGGCTGGACGCCCATGCCAATGCCATTAAAGTGAGGTTTGAATAAGATGACGTATGAATTGAATGATAAATTAAAGCGTCTGGTGCCATATGACGCGGTTGCCGGGGAATATCAGATCCGTCTGGATGCAAATGAAAGCTTCATTGATCCGGGTGAACTTTTCAGAGAAGAGTTTCTTTCCGCAGTCTCCGGGATCAAATTGAACCGGTATCCCGATCCCATGGCAATAGAGCTTTGCAGAAAGTTTGCTCACTGTTATGGTCTGGATCCTGCCTGTGTCGTTGCGGGGAACGGATCCGACGAGCTGATTACCGTGATCATGGGAGCCTTTCTCAGATCGGGAGACAAGGTGCTGACCTTTTCGCCGGAATTCTCCATGTATCAATTCTACGGGGAAATTTATGAAAAAACGAATTGCATCTCAGTGAAGCGGGAGGATCTGGCTTTGACGGCAGGCGATGTGCTGAATGCCGTTAAGGAGAGCGGGCCGGCTGCCATCATCATTTCCAATCCCTGCA
>JAQUYZ010000093.1 GCA_028691625.1 Eubacteriales bacterium | reverse complement strand
TGCTTGTGCTCTCCGTGATGATCTATCGCCCTTTTTGCAGATATCTCTGCCCTCTGGGTGCGATCTATGGCCTCTTTAATCCCATCGCGCTGTACCGTTACCGAATCGACAAGGAGAGGTGCACAAGCTGCAATGATTGCCAAAGAGCCTGCAAATTGAATATTCAAGTCCGCGAACGACCGAACAGTTCGGAGTGCATTCGATGCGGAGACTGTATATCAGCCTGCAAAACAAATGCGCTTTCGCAAGGTAAGAATTATTGAATCATGTTTACAGAGCCATGCTGTATGATATTATAATCATATCAACAGGAAACCGGATCAGGAGATCTGTGTCAAGATCCGAACCTGCGCAATTAATTATATAAATATTTTGATAAAGAACAGGAGCAGAACCATGTCAGATTGTATTTTTTGTATGATAGCAAATAAGGACATCCCCTCTAAGCTCGCTTATGAAGACGACAAAATTCTCGCTTTTCACGATTTGGAGCCGCAGGCGCCGGTTCATGTCCTGCTGATCCCGAAAAAGCATATTTCCTCTATGGATGAGATTCAGCCGGAAGATGCCGAACTTCTTGGATATCTTATGCTCAAGGTGAAAGAGATCGCCATGGATCTGGGGCTGGAAAACGGATACCGTCTCGTCAGCAATTGCGGTGAGGACGGACTGCAGACCGTAAAGCATCTTCATTTCCATTTGCTTGGAAAGCGGAAAATGGCCTGGCCTCCGGGCTGAGAAAGGCAACTTGGACATTGGATAAAAAAAACTTGCCTTAAGAATAGAAAGCATGTATAATACTTTTGTTATAGGTAAATCCGTTTTGTAAAGCATCTGAGAGATTTCAGGACACGGAGGGAGGGGAATGAATAAATGGCACAAGTAGTTGTAAGGGAAAACGAAAGTTTAGAAAGCGCGCTGAAAAGGTTTAAGCGTTCTTGCGCAAGAGACGGAGTAATGTCTGAGCTAAGAAAAAGAGAGCATTATGAAAAGCCAAGCGTAAAGAGAAAAAAGAAATCTGAAGCTGCAAGAAAAAAGGCGAAGAAATTCTAAAAGAAGGTGTAAAACACAATGTCTTTAAAAGACAGATTGCAAAATGATTTCAAAGAAGCCATGAAGGCGAGGGATGAAATCAGAAAGAACACAGTTAATTTAGCCCGGGCTGCCATCAAGCAGTATGAGGTTGACAATAGAGAAGAATTGGATGAACAGGGAATTTTAACAATCCTGACCAAACAGGTAAAAATGAGAAAAGATGCCCTCTCTGATTTTGAAAAAGCAGGAAGAACGGATTTATTAGAAGCCTATAACAGAGAAATCCAAATTTTGATGAGTATCTGCCGAAGCAGCTCTCTGAAGAAGAAATTACGGAGATTGTAAAAGCGACAGCAGCCGAACTCGGTATCGAGGGAGGCAGGCAGAACATGGGTAAGCTTATCGGAGCTGTGATGCCGAAAGTAAAAGGCGTTGCCGATGGAGGCATTGTTAAAAAAATAGTCGAAGAGCTGCTCATCTAAAACATACATTCAAAAGAAATAAAACCTGGTTGGCAACAACCAGGTTATTTTTTATGCCCGGAAACATAAAATTGTACAGTAGGGAGGTGGCCATGAACGTCAGGGAAGAGTTGTTATTTGATTTTAGCATCAATATGCCAAGACTTCTTGTCAGCGGGCAGACTTGCATCATTGACAATGTAAAGAAGATTGTTTTCATTACGGAAACCAGCATTATTGTGGACAACGGTCAACGCTTCAGTGCAATCAACGGAGACAGGCTTCGTGTAAAAATGATAGAAGAGGAGAGAATGGTTGTAACGGGAGAGCTTCATTCCATAGAGTTTTATTCCGGGAAAACGGGTGGGTTCCATGAAGAATAGAGGAAGTTTTCTGGAGCATTCCATCC
Organism: Eubacteriales bacterium; assembly: GCA_028691625.1. Taxonomy (GTDB): domain Bacteria; phylum Bacillota; class Clostridia; order Peptostreptococcales; family Anaerovoracaceae; genus Anoxybacterium. Next base: position 4,712 of record JAQUYZ010000093.1, on the reverse strand, counting down.
GGATCAGGGTGGAAGGCTTTGAACAGGAGAAACTGCTGACAGAATGTGTGCGCAGAGGGATTTCGATGAGGGACATCCTGTCCGTCAGTGAGATTGAGATGTCATTGACACTGATGGAATGGGATTATCGGGAATTTGTCAGGATCGCAAAAAACCGATATCAGATTACGATTATCAGGGAAAGCGGATATAAACCGGCCATAAAAAAAGCTTTCCGGAAAAAAAGCACGATCATCGGATTGATTCTGTTTGCACTGATTTTGTTTTATCAGAGCACCTTTGTGTCTGAACTCCGGATTTATGGGTATGAAGAATTTACGGAAGCCGAGATCAGAGACAGTCTTAGGAAAGCCGGTCTCTATGAGGGCTGCAGTAAAAGCATCGACTTAAAGCAGGTGAAGCTTCATATTTATCAGGATCTTGATAATATTGCCTGGATTGGGGTAAAATATATAGGAAATTTGGCAGAAGTCTCCATTATTGAAGGTACCATTACGCCGAAGCCCGTCGATCAATCGAAGCCGTGCCATATTGTTGCGGACAAAGAAGGCTTCGTTGAGAAAACAATCGCGAGAGAAGGGGTGGTGGCCGCCCAGCCGGGCACCTTTGTAAAGCCGGGAGACGTCTTGATCTCCGGTATCGTACCGTTAAAAAGCACTGCTTACGGGACTCCGGAGGTCGACGTCACAGAAAGGTATGTTCATTCCGCAGGAGAGGTCTATGCGAAGGTACCGTATCGAATGACCTATTATCAGGAAAAATATAAATATATCAAGCAACCCACCGAAAACAGAACCTATGGGATCCGACTGGAAATCGGAGATTTTAAAATTAATACGGCGAAAAATATTTACAGCTATGACAACTCCGTATATAAAGAAAGGCAGTTGCTGCATCTGACCCGGCCGATTCCCATGCACCTGGGTTTCGTAAGCATCGATGAGGTAGAGGTGACGAGACAGGAAAGAGATCCTTCGGAGCTCAAAAATGAGGCGAACAGGCTAGTGCGGCGGGCAATCCAAGAAAAAGTGGCGGAAAACTCACAAATACTAAATAAAAGTTTGAAGTTTTCCTCCGGAGAAAATATAATAGGAGTAGTCATCCTGCTGGAGACTCTGGAAAAAATAGGAAAAGAGAAGGAGATTGTGATTGGAAACCCCATTGATTGAAGAACTTAAGATAAAAATTGATCACGAACAGGATACGGATGAGCTGTTCGGAAATCTGGATGTGAACCTGAAAATTATTAAGGATAACTACGATGTTGAGATTGTTCAGAGACAGGATGAAATCATTATCAAGGGGAAAGAAGCGGAAAATGCGCAGCTGGTTATCGTAGAGCTTCTTGGAATCATAGAATCCGGTGAGATTCTGGATGCCCAGAAAGTCAATTATGTGATCAGCTTAAATAAAAGGGGACTATCCTATAAAGACAGCAACATCAACAAGGATGTGATTTGCTTTACACACAGAGGAAAGCCGATCAAACCAAAAACAATCGGACAAACCTCCTATGCACAGAGCATAAAAAAGCATGACATTGTATTCGGCGTAGGTCCTGCAGGAACAGGCAAGACCTATATTGCGGTGGCAATGGCTATCAATGCATTTAAAAATAAAGAGGTGCAGAAGATCATTCTGGCAAGGCCGGCGGTTGAGGCCGGAGAGCGGCTTGGATTTTTGCCCGGGGATCTGCAGGAAAAGGTGGATCCTTACTTACGGCCGCTTTATGATGCCCTTTACGATATCATGGGCAGAGACAGTGCACTTCGATTAAAGGAAAAGGAAGTTATCGAGGTAGTCCCGCTGGCTTATATGCGGGGACGAACCCTTGACAATTCCTTCATTATTCTGGATGAAGCGCAGAACACAACAAAAGAACAGATGAAAATGTTCCTGACAAGACTTGGCTTTGGTTCAAAAGCCGTTGTAACCGGTGATATCACGCAGATCGATTTACCGAAGGGAAAACGGTCCGGCCTGGTGGACGCAATCAAGGTGCTCGACCGGGTGGAGGGAATCGAATTCTGTTTTTTAAAGGATGCCGACGTAGTAAGACACGCATTGGTCAGAAGAATTATTGTTGCATATGAAAGATATGCCAAGGAGAATCCGGAAGAGGAGGGAGAAAGATGAATCTCATATTCAGTGATGAACGAATGCCCGGACAAATCGTAATCGACCATATGATCCAGGCTGCAGAGATGTGTCTGCGCGGGGAGAACCTGGATCCGGATCAAATTGAGATCAGTGTGACCTTTGTCAGTACTGAGGAAATCCACGAATTGAATAAGATCTATAGGGGCATAGATGCTGTGACCGATGTTTTATCCTTCCCGCAGTACGACAGTATGGATGACATGAAGTCAGACGGAATTCTATGTCTTGGAGATGTAGTGATTTGTCCGGAACAGGCACTGCTGCAGGCGGACGAATACGGCCATTCCGGTGAAAGAGAGCTCGTTTACCTCTTTGTTCACAGCGTATTCCATCTTTTGGGATATGACCATGTGGAGGAAGAGGATAAATATGGAATGAGAACGAAGGAAGAGAAGATTATGAGTCAAATCGGTCTCGTAAGATAAACGGTTTTCTGAATTTCTCAGTGTGTCCTGAGATGAGTTGGGAGGGTATGATATGAAGTACAGAGAATTATTTCGTACGGCTCAGAGGGTGATTCAATATGCGTATGCACCCTATTCACGGTTTAAGGTGGGTGCCGCTCTGCTCACAAAATCGGGTGAAGTATTTACCGGTGTCAATGTGGAAAATTCATCTTTCGGCGCAACGATCTGCGCGGAACGGACAGCCTTTGTAAAGGCAGTATCAGAAGGATGCCGGGATTTCGAAGCAATTGCGGTGGTATCTTCCGACGGAGAGGCATATCCCTGCGGCATCTGCAGACAGTTCATGTTCGAATTCGGTGATGATATAAAAATAATCACAGGGGAAGATGAGGAGCATCTGCACATCACTGAAATAAAGGAACTTCTGCCGGAAGGGTTCCGGCTGTAAAAGGAGAATGAATGAAGTCAGGATTTATTGGAATCATAGGCCGTCCAAATGTCGGCAAATCAACATTGCTTAACGCAATCCTCGGGGAAAAGATCGCAATCACAACAGAGAAACCACAAACCACAAGGAACAGCATCCGCGGGATTTACACAAAAATGAACGGCCGGGACGATGACTGCCAGATGATCTTTATTGATACACCGGGTATTCACAAGCCGCGAAACAAGCTGGGCGGGTACATGACGGAAATGGCAATCAATACCTTCAAGGAGGTTGAGGTAGTCGTTTTTATTGTGGATGATGAGATGTCTGCAGGTCCGGGGGATAAGTATATTGTTGAGCTGCTGAAGGATATTGAAACCCCGATCTTCCTCATTATTAACAAAATAGATAAGCTTGAACCTGATAAATACCGCAGAATTTATGAGGAATATCAGGAATTGAATCTCTTCACTGATATCATCGGGGTATCGGCCCTTTCTGGGAAGAATGTTGAAATTTTACTCAAAAAAATTGAAGCACTGATGACGGAGGGACCGATGTATTTTCCGGAGGATATGGTGACAGACCATCCGGAGCGTTTTATTGTGAGTGAAATGATCAGAGAAAAGGTACTGCTGTATCTGGATGAAGAAATTCCCCACGGTGTGGCCATCGAGCTGGAAAGCTACCAGGAGGAACCGAATCTGACGAGGATCGGCGCTGTTATTTATTGTGAGAAAAAGTCTCACAAGGGTATCATAATCGGAAAAGAAGGGAAAAAACTGAAAGGCATCGGCAAAAGCGCCAGATTGGAAATTGAAGGACTGCTGGGAACAAAGGTTTTTCTGGAGCTTTGGGTCAAGGTGAAGGAGAACTGGAGAGACAGCGATTTCGCACTGAACAGCTTCGGATATAAACAGAATTCATAGGATTTTCGGCCAAGCTAACGAAACAACGGTGAAATTAATTATAAAAATCCGAATATAATAGAAAAGAAAAGAGCGAAGGATGTTTACGGATACGGAAGGAATCATTTTCAGACAGATCAAAACCGTCAACGGACGAAGGATGGTTCTATTGTTTTCTAAAAAATACGGCAAGATCAGTGCGGGAACCAACATCGGCGAAAAGGGAAAGAACAAGTCATCCCTTGCGATGCGGCCATTTACATACGGAAGATATGAATTGTTCAAGAACAGGGACAGCTATCATATTAACGGGACTGAGGTGATAAAGAGCTACTATCGCATCGGCGAGGAAGTGGAAAAATACATGCATTGTTCATATGTGCTCGAATTTACAGAAAAACTTCTTCAGGAGGAGTCGCCTGCTCCCGCCATATTCAATATGATACTGGATTTTTTCGATATTATGGAGAAGCGCTCCAGAAAGTATTCCTCTCTCGTGCTTGCTTATCAAATTAAGGTTCTACAGGAAGTCGGCAGCATGCCGCAGGTCAATCAGTGCGTAAAATGCGGAGAAAAAGGGGAACCGGCGCTTTTTAGCATAAAAGAGGGCGGGATCCTGTGTAAAAAATGTTGTTTTAATTTTCATGTGAATCACAATGATACGTTGATTTATACTGTAAATTTTGGTATAGTTAATATATTGCGTTATATTTTTGATAACCCATTAAAAAGCTTTGAAAATCAGGCGCTGGATGATGAAATCCAAAAACAACTGCACGCAATAATCAAAAGCTACATTGCATATCA
>JAQUYZ010000092.1 GCA_028691625.1 Eubacteriales bacterium | reverse complement strand
CTCTTCTTTAAGTGCTGAAATCATTTACCAGATATGTTAATATAATTTTATTAAACAGGCGAAACCTTATTTAAAGGAGAATTACAATATGATGACTGAAACACGACAGATCAGATCGGCGACACTGGAAGATTATGAACACATTCTAAAATTAAATGAAGAGTCTGTGCATTTTTTATCGCCTCTTTCGAAAGAAAAGCTTGCGCATTTGCACCAGCAATCTGAAATTCTAAAGGTAATAGAAGTAGATGGCTTTGTAGAAGCGTTTGTGTTGGCTTTGAGAGAAGGAAAGGATTATGATAGTGTAAATTATACTTGGTTTGCAAAGAATTATGATAAATTCTTGTATATCGACAGAGTGGTTGTCTCTTTAAAACAGCAAACCTCCGGGCTGGGCAAATTGCTTTATGAGGAAGTTTTCAAGCATGCCGAATCAATTGAAGTTCCAGTTCTAACCGCAGAAATTGACATCGAGCCACTCAATTCAGTATCTTTAAAATTTCACGAGAAGTTTGGCTTTAAGGAAGTTGGAAAACAATCAGTAGCCGGCGGCAAAAAGATTGTATCCCTACAAGCCGCTCAAATAATAATTCCAGTTCGCAGATAATGTGCGTGTGATCCCTATAATTTGCAAGAAAGATAATTCAAACGCCATATTGACATTTATCTATGAGATGGATATAATGAGTCATAGATAAATGTCTATTAGATTTCATCTTGTCTATGTTATCTATTATAGATTGAGTAGAAACAGAAAGTGAAACGGTGGCACAATGAATGCGTTAAAAGCAGTTTGGGATTTCTTTCAGTATCAGATTCTCGGTATGAGATGGCTGAATGAATTGATAGGGAATGGGCTTTCCTCGATGGGAATAGATATAACCAAAAGATTGGGAGGCAGTCTCCAGTTTTTCATTTATGATGTAATAAAGATATTAATTCTTCTTTCTGTATTGATATCGATCATTTCATATATTCAGAGCTATTTTCCTCCTGAAAGAACAAAGCAGATTATTGGAAAATATCGAGGCCTTTCTGCCAATGCAATGGGTGCTTTACTCGGAACGGTGACACCGTTCTGCAGTTGTTCCTCTATCCCTCTTTTCATTGGATTTACTAACGCGGGACTACCAATTGGAGTGACTTTTTCTTTCCTGATTTCATCCCCTTTGGTTGATTTGGGAGCATTCATACTTTTGATGAGTATTTTCGGGTTCAAAATAGCATTTTCATATGTAGTGGTGGGTTTGATTCTTGCAATACTCGGGGGATCATTCATAGAACGTTTAAAAATGGATGATCAAATTGAATCCTATATTAAGGCGGCGGGGAGCATTGATATTGAAATGCCCGAGCTGACAAGAAAAGACAGATTCGTTTATGCAAAAGACCAGATGTTGAATATCCTTAAAAAAGTTTATCTGTATGTGCTGATCGGAGTCAGCATTGGCGCCTTGATCCATAATTGGATTCCGACTGAACTATTGCAAACTATTTTAGGAGCGCAAAATCCATTTTCCGTATTGATTGCAACTGCTGTTGGTGTTCCAATGTATGCCGATATATTCGGAACGCTTCCAATCGCGGAAGCACTATTCTTTAAGGGTATTGGTTTGGGTACAATTCTGTCCTTTATGATGGCAGTTACTGCCCTTTCGTTACCATCAATTATCATGCTTAGAAATGCTGTCAAGCCTAAATTACTTGCGGTATTTGTTTTAACTGTTACAGTTGGAATCATCATCATCGGTTATTTTTTTAATACATTTGGTTCTCTGATTGTGTAAATATATAAACAAGAAAATGGGAGATAATGAGTATTTAATAGTGATAACATATTAGTTAGAGTGAATAAGGAGGTAATTTGCTATGAGTGAGAAAAAAGCTTCCGGTGATGCCACACTGGAGATTAAAGTATTAGGACCCGGATGCAAAAACTGCATAACGTTGGAAGAAAACACAAAGGAAGCATTAAAGCAAATGAGAGTTGAAGCAAGCGTTGATAAAATTACGAATTTAGCACAAATTGCCGGCTATGGAGTTATGTCCACTCCCGGGCTGGTTGTGAACGGGAAAGTTGTTTCTTTTGGCAAAGTATTAAAGCCTGCTGATATCATCAAGATTCTTGAAAAGACTATGTAAATCCTGAATTATAATTAAGGAGAAAAACAAACAGTATGACTACTGAGGAGGTGAATCTGTTGGAAACCGACTACAAAGGATACGCAGCCATGATGAAGGCATTGGGAGATGAATCAAGGGTAAAAATATTTGATATGCTTTCCAAGGGTGAATTATGTGCCTGTAAGGTTCTTGAGGAGTTTAACATCACGCAGCCGACATTGTCTTATCATATGAAGATATTATGTGACTGTGGTTTGGTGAATGGCAGAAGAGATGGGATCTGGATGAAGTACACGATCAATGAGGAAGCCTTTGAACGCCTAAAATGCTATTTAAACAATATGGAACCGTCAAGTATCAATATCGAATGTAAAAGTAAGTAATTGAAGGGAGAATATAAAATGAATTCTGGATGCTGCTCCTGCGGGAGTTCAAATTGCTGTACCCCTGAACCGGAAAGAAGAAAGATAAGAATAGATTTCCTGTATCTCGATCTGACTGTTTGCGAACGTTGCCAGGGAACAGAGACGAATCTGGATCAGGCTGTGAAGGAAGTCTCCAATGTACTAAGTGCTGCAGGTTTTGAAATTGAAATGAATAAAGTAAATATTACATCTGAAGAGCTGGCAGTCAAGCATAAATTTATCAGCTCGCCTACCATTCGCGTCAACGGCAGAGATATTGACCTCAACGTCAAGGAAACGAGCTGTAAAGAATGCGGGGATCTTTGCGGGGACGACGTAGATTGCAGAGTCTGGGAATATGAAGGCGTAGAATATAATGAGCCGCCTAAAGCTATGATCATTAACGCAATTATGAAGGAGGTCTATGGAAGTCCGGCTGCAAATGTGCAGGGAGAAACGGAATATGTGCTTCCGGATAATTTGAAAACCTTCTTTAGCGGAATAAAAGAAAACAAATGAGATGGTGAATCAATCTCGCAGAGTGGCTGCGAAGAAAAAATATTGATTGTTAAGGAGGTTCGTATGAGCGATTGGACTTATCATTATGATGTATCCACCACTTGCCAAGGTCAAATATGAGGAAATTGGAAAAGTAAAAGAAAACATACTTGGTCTTTCTTTTGGCGGGGTCTGTATGGAGCGAATACGAGGAGGATTTAGAATGAGTGACAGTAAACCTAAAGCAGCTTTTATATGTGTCCATAATTCCTGCAGGAGCCAGATGGCGGAAGCGCTCGGAAAACACCTTGCTTCAGATGTGTTTGAAAGCTACTCTGCCGGAACAGAGACAAAACCTCAGATCAACCAGGATGCGGTAAGGCTGATGAAACAGATATACGGGATCGATATGGAGAAGACACAATACTCGAAACTCATAACAGACATCCCTGAAGTTGATGTCGTGATTACCATGGGGTGTAATGTAGAGTGTCCCTGGTTGCCCAGCAGATACAGGGAGGATTGGGGATTGGATGACCCTACGGGGAAAGACGATGAAGAGTTTGTCCGGACTGCTAAGATAATAGAAGTAAAAGTTATAGATTTGAAAAATAGAATCGCAAATAATGAGATATTCAAATAAAAAGATTACACTACCGAAAAAATCCGAAATCCCCTTTATTAACTAAAAAATTTGGTTGCGTTGCATCTGCAACGCAACTGCGAAAGCTCTTCTGCTATAGTTTGTTTATAAGACTTCCCTCGCAGATGCTTTGAAGACCAGCGATTACTGATATGTGATCGCATTCTTAGGGCATTCTCTGGAGCATTTCATACACACAAGGCACTCATTTTTAATAATTTGACAGGAATCATCCAGCCTTTTTACAGACTTGGCAGGGCATATTTGATAACATATTCCACAGTTCACACATTTGGCCGGATTGATCTGCACAGAATGCCTGGACAGCCTTGCGGGCAGGCTTAATATGGTTCCGAACGGGCATAGAGTATGATGCCATAAATCCGGAGGATAGAATAATGCTGTTATAACGCCTAACATGAAAACAACAGGCAAAACGGGAAGCTTTACCCCTGAAAGAACGGATACTAAGAATGCCGCGAAGAACGCAGCCAAAGCGATGAATCTGATCGAGGGTTTTGTCAATAATAACGGCACCTTAAAGCTTTCTATGTGCAATTTCTTCTTTAACCGGGTGATAAAGCGAATTGCGGTATTGATAGGACAAATCCAGCCGCAGTATATGCGGCTAAACCATGCTGCTGTAATGATTCCCATAACAAACAGCCCCATCCATAGCTGAATTTTACCCATTGATATGAGGGCGAAAAACAGGATTAGAAAAATCAGTTGGACGATCATTTGTAATGCTTTGTTCATGGCGGCACCTCCTCATTGCCCTAATTATATGACCAATGAATACACTTGGGAGTTACCAAGGTAACGAATAAGGAAAAGTTATGAAAAATATTTTTGACGGGATCGGGTCGATCAAGCTCCTTGAGGGGCTCACTGCAGACGAGCTTAATCACACACTGGATCCACGCGGATCTTGTACAATGGATTACACAAAAGGACAGATCATTCACCTCGAAAAGGAGGACTGCCGGTTTATCGACATTATTTTGGAAGGCCGGGTTTCTGTCCTGAAAATCGATGAAGATGGAAATATTTTGGTGATCGGCACCTTTAATAGGGGGGATGTCATTGGCGTAAACTTGATTTTTTCAGCAAGAAACCATTATCCTTTTCATGTTATGGCAGCGTCTCAAACCACAATATTGCATCTCGATAAGGGGTCCATTCTGGGGTTATGCAAGAGCAGCCAAATTTTCATGATTCATTTGCTGGAAGCAATGTCTGATCGCTCATTAATCTTGACGGATAAAATCAATTCGATTGCAATGAAAACAATCAGACAAAAAATACTGGAGTTTTTGGAGTTGGAACAAATAAGGCAAAACAGTGATGTTGTGACATTGTCATTAACGAAAAAGGAAATGGCAGAAAAATTCGGCGTTCAACGAACGTCTTTGAGCAGGGAATTAAATAAAATGAGGAAGGAAAACCTGATCAGCTATAACTCAAAAGAGATAATAGTCAATATATTATATCAGAAAAGGTAAAAAATGAGAATTATTGTATTTGCGTTGCAATTGCAACGGAAATTTCTACATTTTGAGTATATAATACGATCCAGAAAGAAAAATGGAGGAAAGAAATGAAAAAATATCGATGTATTCCCTGCGATTATGTTTATGATCCCCAGGAAGGCGATCCCGACAGCGGAATCGCGGCAGGAACACCATTTGAAGAGCTGCCCGATGACTGGGCATGCCCGATCTGTTTTGTGGGCAAGGAGGATTTCGAGCCGATTGAGGGCTAACGCACATAACAGAAACAATAAACAGTTTATTTATAGGACAAATAGGAGGAAGTTTATTATGAGTATGTTTTGTTATCAATGCCAGGAAACGGCCAAAGGAACAGGCTGTGAGGTAAGAGGCGTCTGCGGAAAAGATGAGCAGGTCGCAAAGCTGCAGGATTTGTTGATTTACACAGCGAAAGGCATTTCCCTGATTCTTGCGAAGGAGAAGCCGGATTTAAAGGAAATGAAACATTTGAACCATGAAGTTCTGAAGAGCCTGTTCATGACCATCACCAATGCGAACTTTAATGCAGCTGCCTTTGAGGCGGAAATTAAAAAGATGCTGAGCTTACGGGACAAGCTGAAGGAAATGACAGGTACCGGCCTGACGCAGGATGCAGTGAACTTCAAAGTCGGATCGATGGAAGAGATGGTTGAAAAAGGGGCAGCTGTTGGAGTATTGGCAACAGAAAATGAAGATGTCCGTTCCCTTCGGGAAATGATTATATACGGACTGAAAGGCATGGCTGCCTATGCACATCATGCATTGAATCTTGGCAAAGAGGATGATTCCATCTATACATTTATCTATGAGGCACTGGCGGCAACATTGGATGATGCTCTTTCGGCAGATGATTTGGTCGCACTGACCTTAAAGACAGGCGAATACGGCGTGAAGGCCATGGCGCTGCTGGACTCCGCGAATACGTCAAAGTACGGAAATCCTGAAATCACAGAGGTCAACATCGGAGTCAGAAACAACCCTGCGATCCTGATCTCCGGCCACGACCTGACCGACCTGGAACAGCTTCTGGAACAGACCAAAGGTTCAGGCGTTGACATCTATACTCACAGCGAGATGCTGCCGGCTCATTACTATCCTGCCTTCAAGAAATATGACAACTTTGTCGGAAACTATGGAAATGCATGGTGGAAGCAAGTCGAAGAATTTGAGTCCTTCAACGGCCCGGTACTGTTCACGACCAACTGTATCGTTCCGCCAAGAAGCGAGGAAATCAAATCCAGGATCTTCACTACGGGTGCTTCCGGATTCCCGGGATGCGTACATATCGAGGCAGACGCCAGCGGCAAAAAAGACTTTTCACAGATCATTGAAATGGCGAAGAAGCTCAAACCGCCGACAGAGATCGAAAACGGAAAAATCGTCGGAGGCTTTGCCCACAATCAGGTGCTTGCTTTGGCCGACAAGGTGGTTGACGCCGTGAAATCCGG
>JAQUYZ010000091.1 GCA_028691625.1 Eubacteriales bacterium | reverse complement strand
TTCAAAGACGGAGTATTTGCCGAGCTGTTCCATGTAAATGAAGCGGATGCGAACCTGGCAATTCTTCCCGAAGGAATCGACCCTGTATCCGCTGTCATGCTTACCGATATGACGACAACAGGCTTCCACGCCGCTGAGCTTGCAGATGTCAAGCTGGGAGATACTGTTTGCGTGATCGGTATCGGACCTGTTGGCTTAAATGCGGTAGCAGGGGCAAACCTAATGGGCGCTTCGCATATTTTTGGAGTCGGATCCAGACCGGATTGCTGCAAAATCGCAAGAGAATACGGTGCGACCGACATTATCAACTACAAGCAGGGAGATATTGTCGAGCAGGTTCTTGCAAAAACAAACGGTATCGGAGTAGATAAGGTTCTGATCGCCGGCGGTACTGTCGATACCTTTGCACAGGCTGTTAAAATGCTGAAACCGGGCGGTATGATCGGCAGCGTGAATTATCTCGGCTCCGGTGAATTTATCAAAATCCCAAGAGTGGAATGGGCGGTAGGTATGGGTCACAAGGCAATCAATGCCGGTTTAACGCCGGGCGGGCGGAATCGAATGGAAAAGCTTGCTTCTCTTGTCCAGTCCGGGAAGTATGATCCAAGCAAACTGATTACCCATAGATTTGAAGGTTTTGAGAAAACAGAGGAGGCCCTTCTTCTCATGAAAGACAAACCGTCTGATTTGATCAAGCCGGTGGTGGTAATCAAGTGGTAAATTCCGGGGACCGGCAGCGGGGATCCTGAATCCTGCACAAGGGCTTGGATTGTATGGAAATTACAACAGTTTAATTGATGAAAAGGCCATGATTGTAGTATCATGGTCTTTTCTGTTATAAATCACTTGACTTTTCATTACGAGATACTATAATTAAATATAATCGATTATATTATAATTTTGAAATTTGTTGGGAAAGCGGAAAACGCTTAAGAAAGGACAATGATTAAAATGAAAATAGAAAACATAAATCATGTCTCTATTATTGGAACAGGTATGATCGGAGCCAGTATGGCCGCGCTGTTTACCGGCAACGGCTATCCGACAACGATGCTTGCAGTAAACGAGCAGGAGAAAAGCAGAGGAAAGGACCTCTATGATACGTGCTTTAAGGATTTGATTGACAAAAACCTAGTTACTGAGGAGCAGTCAGCACGCTGCGCTAAACTTCTGAGCTTTACTTTTGATTACAATGAGATTGCCCAAACAGATTTTATTTTTGAATGCGTGGTTGAAAGGCTGGATGTCAAGTACTGTGTATATGAACAAATAGAAGCACACTGTAAGCAATTTAAAGCATTGGCGTCTTCCACATCAGCACTCTCTGCGGATGATTTGGCAGAGGGTTTACATAAGCATAAAGACAAGCTGGTCGTAGCACATCCGTACAATCCGCCTCATCTGGTTCCTTTTGTGGAAATCGTGAAAAGCAAATACACAGCGGAGGAGGCGGCAAAGACGGCATATGATGTACTGGAATCCACAGGCCGGAAAGCAATCATTATGCAGAGGTCTGCGCCGGGATTTGTTGCCAACCGGCTCCAGCATGCGCTGCTTCGTGAGGCGGTCCACATTGTGGAAGAGGGGCTGGCGACTCCGCGGGATATCGACAAGGCACTGATGTACAGCTTTATGCCGAGATATACCTCGGTTGGCCTTTTTGAGCATCAGGACGCTGCGGGGCTTGATCTGGTCAAGAGCATCGAAGATTATCTGCTACCGACGCTCTCCAATTGCAACTGTACCCCAGAATTTTTCAACAAGCTGGTTCAAGAGGAAAACCTGGGCATGAAAACGGGCAAAGGCGTTTATAAATGGCCGGAAGAAGCGAAGGAAGATTTCCGCAAGAGAGCTTCCGCACCGTACTTATGCTATTTCAACTGGGATATGCCAACAGAGTAACCAGCACAATTCCATTTTCTCCTACCTTTCTATTGATGAAAGAAGTGCCGCACCGGTGCTTCTTTCCTTTTGCGGCATGAAATCATTTAAAAAGAAATCAATTAAATCGACATCGATTTGAATTTTGATTGATTTTTTTTATTTATTTTGCTATTATATGACTAATTAGGATAATAAGAGGTAATAAGATGACAAAGGTAAAGCGAAAACCAATTGAAAAGAGGCCCTTATATCGGGAAGAAATTGGGAATGCCATTCGGGACGCCATCGCATCGGGCGATCTGAAGCCGGGCGATCGGATCGTTGAGACGCAATGGGCGAAAGATTTGGGCGTGTCACAGTCACCCGTGCGGGAGGCGATCAGAGAGCTGGAGATGATGGGACTTGTTGAAAATATTCCGTATCAGGGCTGTATCGTTCGAAAGGCCACAAAGCAGGATATGAAGGATGCCTATCGGGTTCGGATGTATTTGGAAATGCTGGGAATTCAAGATGCCGTAGAGGGTGCAACGGAGGAACAGTTGAAGGAAATATATAGAATCTATCAAGAAATGGAAGCAGATGCGAAAAAAAACGCATTTAACTCCTATACGAAAAAGAACGAATTATTTCATGAAAAAATCATAGAGGTATCTCAAAACAGACTTCTGATTCGATTATGGAAGCAAAGTCACATCCAGGAGTCTACATTCTTTGGCACCCAACTGTCGGATCGATCTCTGGAGGAGTTGGCAATACGTCATAAAGACTTATTTGAAGCGATCGTGGCAAGAGATGTCAAGCGTGCGCAGGATGCAATCTATCAACATTTCCAGGGGTTGATTGAAGAACTGGACAAAATAGTATAAACGATATAGATATAGATAACGATATAAAAGCAAAATACTCAACTGCTGAGTATTTTGTTTTTTTCTCTTCTCAGAATATTGACATCATTTAATTAGGTGATATAATTATAGAATCAATATAATCGATTATATAAAAACGATGTTGGAATGTAAGGATCACAATTCTTGATCCTTGAAAAATACTGGCGGAAAGGTGTAAAAAATGACAGATCAATATAAGAGTTCATTGCATAAAATGGCGGAGATAACGTCAACAGACTTTTGGAACGATTCCTGCTCTATCCCGGAGTTGGCGTATGCCATGGAATACGGTGCAGTTGGAGCAACAACCAACCCGGTTATTGTCGGGGATGTGTTAAAGAAAGATATGGGGGCCTATGAAGGCAGAATCAAAGAGCTCATTACTGAGATGGGCGAAGCAACGGAAGACGATATCGCATGGAAGCTGAATGAAGAAATGGCGGTTGCAGGAGCGAAGCTCTTAGAGCCGGTATTTCATGAATCAAAGGGACAGAAGGGCAGAATTTCGATTCAGACCAATACGAAATATTATCGAAATGCGGCGCTCATGATTGCCCAGACAGTTCATTTCGGAACCCTGGCTCCCAATATCCAGGTAAAAATGCCGGCAACAAAAGCGGGAATCAAGGCATATGAAGAAGCGACCTATCAGGGGATCAGCATTAATGCGACCGTAAGCTTCAGCGTACCGCAGGCTTTGGCTGTTGCCGAAGCGGTGGAACGCGGACTTGCAAGAAGAGAGGCAGAAGGAAAAGACACCTCTTTCATGCATCCCGTCTGCACCATTATGGTAGGAAGACTGGATGACTGGCTGAAGGAGGTTGCGGAAAAGGATAATATTCTTGTGGATCCGGAATGCTTTAACTGGGCAGGTGTGGCTGTCATGAAAAACGCATATAAGATCTATAAGGAAAGAGGATACAGAACGCAGCTTTTGGCCGCGGCTTACAGGAATCGGCATCAGTGGATACAGTTTATGGGAGCGGATATGTCCCTGACAATTCCGCACAAATGGATCAAACGGTTCAACAGCTGTGAAGTGCCGGTACAAAACAACATCGATACGCCTGTCGAGGAAAAGATACTGGAACAGTTGAAGCTCTTCCCCGACTTCAATAAAGCATATCATCCGGACGGAATGACGGAGGAGCAGTTTGACACCTTCGGACCGGTACGTAAAACACTGCTTCAATTTTTAAAAGGGTATGATGAGTTGATAGCAGTCATCAGGAGCTACATGATTACGGCAAAATAAAATCAGAAATCAAAAGGAGGTGAAGGATGGATACAGTAAAAAGAAAACCGATTGAGAAACGTCCTTTATATCGGGAAGAGATAAGAAATTCAATTAAAAAAGCGATTATAAAGGGAGAATTAAAGCCGGGTGACCGCATTATCGAAACCCGCTGGGCAAAGGAACTGGGCGTATCCCAATCGCCGGTTCGAGAGGCAATCCGGGAGCTGGAAATGATCGGAATGGTGGAAAACATTCCCTATAAAGGATGCTTTGTTCGAAAAGTTACGCAAAAAGATATGAAGGACTCTTATAAGGTTCGTATGTATCTGGAACTGCTGGGGATTCAGGACGCAGTGAAAAATGCGGATGAAAACAAGATAAAAGAGCTTTACTCCATCATGAAAGAAATGGAGGCAGCTGCGAAAGAGCAGGACTTCGACCTCTACATTCAGAAAGACGTATTATTTCACAGGAAAATTGTAGCGATTTCTAAAAATGAGATCTTGCTTCGTTCATGGGATCAATGCAATATGCAGGATTTGACCTATATCGGTACCTGGATTTCACCCAGGACATTGGAACAGCTCTCTGTCCGTCACGAAGGCCTGTACGAGGCGATCGCCGCGGGGGATGAAGAGCGGGCATCGACGGAGGTAAGCTGCCATTTTGAACAGCTTATCGACGAACTGGAAATAAAAGAATAGGAGTAGGAGGTAAATTGTGGAAGGATTAATCGGCAAAGGCGAAATAAGAATTGATGCGTATGACAAAGTAACCGGAAAAGGGTTATATGCCAGCGATTACGGCAATCAATTCCCAAATTTGGCACATATGAAAGCGTTGCGCAGTCCTTATGCGCATTCATTGATTAAGAAACTGGACATCAGGAAAGCAGAAGCCTTGGATGGAGTGATTTACATAATGACGGGGCATGAACCCGGTCTGGATTGGGATCAATTTCCCAAGGCATCCATTATCGCGAAGGATGAAACACTTTGGGCAGGGCAGATCGTTGCCCTGGTATGTGCGGAAACACTTGAAATTGCAGAAAAGGCAGTGGAATTGATCGAAGTCGAATTCGAAAAATTGCCGGCTGTTCTGGATTACTATGCAGCGATCGATCCAAATGCGGCATCGGTCATAGACCCCGAATACGAAACACGTCCGTTGGGATTCTCCGACAGGCCGGGAGACAGAGCTTCAAACAGAGTTTCCCCAAATGTCGTGGGAGCATTTAAAATGCACGCCGGAGATGTGCCGGCTGCGATGAATCAGGCAGAGGTGGCGGTCGAAGGAGAATTCTGGACCGGAAAGAAGACGGCCAGTCCTTTGGAATGTGCAAATGCAATCTGCCGTTATGATTCCGACGGCGGGATCACCATGTGGTCCAATGGTGCCGGTGTACACGGTGTCATTAAACAAGGCATCTGCAGGATCCTGAACATAAAGGAAAGCATGGTACGGGTCATTCAGCCTTATATGGGCGGAAGTTTTGGTTCTCGTCTGAATCCATATGTGGAAGTGATTACAGCATTAATGTGCTTGAGAACGAAAACAACTGTTTCTTTCCAATTTACCAGAGAGGAAGTATTCATTGGAGCACCTTCCAATTGGCCGTGTATCACCAAGGTGAAGCTGGGTGCAAAGAAAGATGGAACCATCATAGCAAACGATTATTATCTGGCGGAAGAAATCGGAGCCTGTGTAAATAATACGTTCTTCAGCGGACGGCTTTCCTCCTCCGGTGCGGTTCCGGTTTACCGGTTTCCGAATTTGAGGATGGATACCTGCGCCGTCGCTACCAATACGGTTCCCGCTGCGGAATACCGGGGCCTTGGCTGTCCGGAAGCTGAATTCGGCATCGAGTGCCTTGTAAACCAGTTGGCTGACGAATTAGGCATGAGCCCGGTTGAAATCCGTATGAAGAATATCATCGATAAAGGTGAAAGAAATGCATTTGGTGAATTGATCACCAGTATCGGATTAAAGAAGTGTCTGCAAAGTGTTGCGGATGCCGTTCAAGTTGAAGAAATGCCGGAACAGGATATGGGCGTATGGAAAAAAGGACGGGGCTGTGCAGTCGGCGGCAAGCAGAATACCCCGCTGGGACGTTCTGAAGCGGAAGTCTGGTATAACAGCGACGGAAGCATTCAGTTGTTTATCAGCTGTGACGAAAACGGGATGGGTGCAACGACAGCAATGGCACAAATTGCTGCCAATGAGCTCGGAGTACCGGTTTCTGAGGTTAGAGTTACAAAGGGTGACACAGCGATCACTCCATATGACAATTATTCTGCATCAAGCCGTACCACATATAATACCGGCAACGCAGTTAAGATAGCTTGCGCAGAACTTGTTTCAAAACTAAAAGAAGAGATTGCCCGTGTTTATGGGTTACATCCTACAAAAGTTGAAATTAAAGGGAAAAAAGCATTCTTGGCGGGCTCCTATGTTCAGGAAATTGACATTCCATCCTTGTTTACGCCAACCTCCATGTTCACCCAGGGGAACTGGGGACTGCAGAAAGGTACACCGGTAAAAGGGCATGGCTTATTCTGTCCTGCACCGATTCATCAATGGGATGAAAATGGTTTATCGGATCGTGTATGGAATTGGTTCCAATATTCCGCAGCAGCGGTTGAG
>JAQUYZ010000090.1 GCA_028691625.1 Eubacteriales bacterium | reverse complement strand
CAGGAAGGAAGGGAAAAATCATGAGGAGAAAAGACAGAGAAATCACAAATAAAGCGGAGATGGAAGCGGTTCTGAAAAAAGCATTTGTATGCCATTTGGGTTTGTCGGATGGGGATCAGCCCTATGTTGTGCCGATGAATTACGGATATGAAGACGGCCACATCTACCTTCACGGAGCAGACGAGGGCAGAAAGATCGAAATACTGAAGAAGAACAAGAAGGTCTGCTTTGAAATGGAGACCTTTCAGGCCGAAATTATAAAAGGCGGGGACCAGCCCTGTGATTGGGGAACCGCATTCCGGAGTGTGATCGGATTCGGTACGGCAGAGCTGCTAAATACCAGCGAAGAGAAGAGCAGGGGACTTGGAATTATCTTGAAGGCCCATGATGACAGAAACTTTTCCTTTCCGGAGGAGATGCTGAAGATGACGGCAGTCATTGATATTACGATACAGGAAATGACAGGGAAGGCGGCCAATGATTAAAGAAAAACTGGATGAATTTATGAGAAAAGCGCTGGTCAATTACGACCTGCCGGGCCTGGCGGCGGGAGTACGGGGCGGAGCAAACGACTTTGTCTACCACGGCACCGCAGGATATCAGGATTGGATGGATCACAAGCCCCTGCTTCCGGAGCATATCTTCCATATGGCTTCCGTTACGAAGCTTTTTGTCGGGACCTCCATCCTGCAGCTGTGGGAAAGAGGCTTACTGGAGCTGGACGGGTGCCTTACAGACTATCTCCCATGGTTTTCGATGAAGGATGAACGGTACCGGGGAATCACCATTCGCCAGTTGCTCAGTCATACAGCGGGATTGCCGGATGTGAAGGACTATCTATGGGATCAGCCGGAGACTGATGAAGGTGCGCTGGAGCGTTATGTGCGATCCTCAGAGGTGAAGGATGCTTATTTGCTTTGGGCTCCGGCAGAAGGCAGGTTTTCCTACAGCAATATCGGTTATGAAATATTGGGCGTGGTTATTGCGGCGGTTTCCGGAATGCCTTTTGAGGATTATGTAAAAAGAAATATCTTTGTGCCCCTTGACATGAACGCCTCCACACTTCTGTCCTTCGAGCGCGGGATTTATGATGGAAACGGGCCGGATGAAAATCTTTGTACCCCTCATGAGAAGGATAAAAACAATAAGATTGTCAGATCGCCGCACTTCCCCTATAACCGTGCCCATGGGCCAAGCTCGACCCTTACCTCCAACATTTTTGATCTGGAAAAGTGGGGGCAGGCTCATCTTGTGCAGCGCGTGCTGAAAGAAGCGACCTATGAGCAGGCGTGGAAGGAACAGGCAATCGTACCGAACAACGGGGAGCATATTTGTTTGAGCTGGTTTCGAAGGGAGCAGAACGGCTTTGTGCTTTACGGTCATGAGGGAACGGATAACGGCTTTCGTGCAAGCTTCTGGCTCTGCCCGGAGCTGAATCTGTCGATTATTGTGTGCGCGAATATTTCCGGTGCGCCGGTAAAAAAAATCAATAAACAGATCTTTGATCTGCTGACGTACTGAATGCAAAAAGAGCACAGAACTCATCATCCATGCTCTTTTCTTGTATTGGCCGATTGTCCTGATTGCAGGAATGATCGACTGATTTCGGGATATTTTAGTACTTGATGAATTTGGAACCGGGAACGCCGCAGATGCTGCATTTTTCCGGAACGGATTTTTCGATATTGCCGCATACCGGGCAGAGATAATAGAAAACTTCCTCTGTCTCATCGAGGTTCTCCAAAGCTTCCTGATAAAGTCTGGCATGGACTTCTTCCGCTTTCATGGCAAAGGTAAATGCTGTGACTGCGGCCTTGTTCCCCTCCGCTTCGGCCTCCTTGATAAAGTCAGGATACATGCTTTGATATTCATGGGTTTCACCGGCAACAGCATCCTTCAGATTATCGGGTGTTGCACCGACCTTGCCCGCAACCTCGAACTCCTTCAGGGCATGCAGGGTTTCTGCATCAGAAGCAGCCTTGAAGAGCTTTGCAGCATTGAGCTTTCCTTCCGCCTCCGCCTTCTTTGCATAGGCTGTGTACTTTCTGTTCGCCTGGGATTCCCCTGCGAAAGCATCCATCAAATTTTTCATTGTTTTTTCCATTTTCAATTACCTCCCTGTTATCCTTCAATTTTATTTTTATATCGTATCCTGAGCCGGACAGGCTTTGGACAAAATCAGTGAAACGGCCCGGTTACTCTCAAACGGCTCAGATCTTTTCTCCGATGCACGTTGGACAGGTACCTTTGTAGTACAAATTCCTATCCTTAATATCAAAATTTTTCAAATCACCTGTTGCCAGGGAATCGATATCCGCAGTGAAATCATAAATGGTTCCGCAGGATTCACATTTAAAGTGCCCGTGATCTTCCGCCCGGATATCATAACGGGTTTCATTGCCCTCAATGTGGATGACTCTGACAACCCCTGCATCGGCTAATGCATTTAACGTACTGTAGACGGTTGTTTTTGACAATGTGGGAATCTCTTTCCTCAGTCCTGTGTGGATCTGATCCGCCGTCGGATGGTTCAGCTGACTTGCCAGATAATCCAGAATCCTTACCCTTTGATGGGAAAGACGGATGTGTTTTATTTTTAATTCAGTTGTGAGTTCTTCATTTGAGTATTTCATGTGATCCACCTCCGCGATTCAGGATGAAAGCGATCATGAGCTGTATCAATTTCAAGATTGTATTGGTTACAGTTTACTAATACCTGTTCTGATCGATATTAAACAGTAAAATTATGTTTTTTTAAAAAAATCCCTGGCAAATCACGATGGAGCTGTCTGCGTAAAGCAGGCAGCTTCCATTATAATGTGCAGGGATTTCGTCTCTTATCCAAAGGGGTTCTCAGGAATTCAGAAAATCCAGGAAATCGGTAAAGTCATCGAAGTCGCTCTGGATGAACTCATAAAGGATCGGTTCTTTAAATTCATATTTTGCCGTCGGAATGATGCAGGAACAGATTTCGCTTTTGCTCAGGGTCTTCTCGATCTCATGGATCTCACTGAGGTTATAGGTCGCAATGATCAGCTGACCGAAGTCGGTTGCATAATATAGCCCATGGATATCTTCATTCAGCCGGAAAACCTTTCTGTTGACATGGTCATTGTTTTTATTGAATTCCAGATAAAGCCGGCCGTTTTCGTGGAGCGTTTGCATGCTGTTTGCGGACAGATGGGCAAATCGCTGGAGAAAATCCTCCATTTCTGTGAGAATCTCATAGACGGTGATGAATTCCGGATGATTAAGCATCATCGCCGCTTCCGCCGACGTGACCTGGAAAGCGGAGCGCTTCTTCGTCCCGGAAACCTTACCTTCCTTCAGATAGATTTCGGAAACCACCAGCTTGTATTTCCCGTCATATTCTATGAGGGATTCACAAAGATAGGAGCAGCCGTTTTCATCATAGTACTCCTCAATGCTGTTCTTACAAAGGGTTGCACCTTCTTCCTCCGGAAGAATTTCCAGAGAGAGGTCTTCTCTGGCCAGATAGGCGGCCGCCTCGAAGTCTCTGCCATAGACTCGCATAAGAAAATAGTTGATCAGCTGATATTCCGATATGATTGGCGTACATAATTTATCAATCAGGATTTCATTTTCACTATCTGATAAAGTGATCGGATCTCCCAGTAAGAAACCGAATTCGTTTCTGCCGTCCGGCAAAGGAATGGAAAGTGCTTCGTTCATCGCAACATATTTCTGGATAAGATACAGTGATTCGCGCTCATTGACGTTGACCTTGCTTCCTCCCAGTCCTCCGATGAGGGCCTGTTCCATGATGGTCAGTTCATCCGTGTCGCTGCCGAGCAAGCTCTTATAGGTTTCAAAGCCGTATTCCTCTGCATCAAAATAAAAAAACTGATGAAAGTCCGATACAGATTCTGTGCTGGACAATTCCCAGTGAATATACAGGCCGATTACCCCCATAAGCCTTGTGTCAGTAATAAATCCGGAAAGAAACCTTCTCCGGTTGTTGCTGAGTGCAGCAGCCGCGCCTCCCTTTATGACCGTAAATTTTCTTTCTGCCAATGAGTTTTCCTCCTCAATTCCCCCTAATAATTCTCTGTAGATTAAGTATACCCATTGACATTTAAAAAATCAAGGGTTATAATATCACTCATGTAAAACTAAATAGTACCTTATCAAGAGCGGCTGAGGGAATAGGCCCTATGAAGCCCAGCAACCTGCGTATCTATGAAAATAGATAAAAAAGGTGCTAAATCCTACGGAATATCTATTCTGAAAGATGAGGATCGAAACAAAATTTTAACCTCTTCAATTAGAAGAGGTTTTTATTCAATTTGCGCAGCAAATTGGGCAAGATAGTATAAGAATACAAAGTGAATTGTTTACACCGGGAGGAAAGAAAATGAAACGATTATTTACATCAGAATCAGTTACAGAAGGACATCCTGATAAGCTTTGCGACCAGATTTCCGACGCGATACTGGATGCGATTTTTGAAAATGACCCAATGGGCAGAGTTGCCGCAGAAACGACTGTAACTACAGGACTGGCAATGGTTGTGGGAGAAATTACCACCAATTGCTATGTGGATATTCCGAACCTGATCCGACAAGTAATCTGCGACATAGGATATACAAAGGGCGAATATGGCTATGACGGAAATACCTGCGCAGTAATGACAGCCATTCATGAGCAGTCCGGAGATATTGCAATGGGCGTTGATAAGGCTCTGGAATGCAAAGAGCGCAATGGCTGCGATATGCAGGACACCATCGGAGCCGGAGACCAGGGGATCATGTTCGGCTTTGCCTGCAATGAGACGCCGGAATTGATGCCGATGCCGATTTCTCTGGCGCATAAGCTTGCCAAGCAGCTCAGTGATGTGAGAAAGTCGGGGAAATTGGCGTACCTGAGACCGGATGGAAAAACTCAGGTTACCGTTGAATACGAAAACGACAAGGTTGTAAGAGTCGATACGGTTCTGGTTTCCACCCAGCATGACGAGGATGTGACCCAGGAGCAGATTAAAAAAGACATCATAAAGTATGTCATCAATCCAATCATTTCGGATGAGCTCCTTGATTCGAACACAAAATACTATGTCAACCCGACGGGAAGATTCGTAATCGGCGGACCGAACGGAGACTCCGGCTTGACCGGCAGAAAAATTATCGTTGACACCTACGGCGGGTATTCAAGACACGGCGGCGGCGCATTCTCAGGCAAAGATCCGACAAAGGTGGACCGTTCCGCAGCCTATGCAGCCAGATACGCCGCTAAAAATATCGTGGCAGCAGGTCTGGCCGACAAATGTGAAATCGAGCTTGCTTATGCAATCGGGATCGCGAAGCCTGTTTCTGTTCTGGTTGAAACCTTTGGTACAGGAACGATTCCGGATGATAAGATCGCGGAATTGGTCAACAAGCATTTTGACTTAAGACCGGCATCCATCATCAGAGATCTGGATCTGAGAAGGCCGATCTACAGACAGGTTGCTGCTTATGGACATTTCGGGAGAACCGACATCGACGTACCATGGGAAAAGACGGATAAGGCAGATTTGTTGAGACAAGAAGCACAAAACATGCTAAAATAAAATATTATGGATTGACTGAAGAGAATCGATACAGTCTGGAAAGGAATGAAACAGAATGGGAATAAAGGTGGCGAAATTCGGAGGCTCCTCAGTTTCTGACGCCATTCAGTTGGCAAAGGTTAAAAAAATTGTGGAGTCGGATCCCGACAGAAGGTATGTCGTCGTTTCCGCGCCGGGTAAAAGATTTAATGAAGACAATAAGATTACCGATTTGCTGTATCTGTGCAAAGCACATATCGATCACAACGTACCCTACGATCAGGTTTTCCAGGTAATCTGTGACAGGTACGTTGCCATCGAGTACAATCTTGGCGTGAATGTGAGTCTTCAGAAGCAATTTGACGAAATCAATCAAAATCTGAAAGCCGGGGCTTCGGAGGATTACATAGCAAGCCGGGGCGAATATCTCAATGCGTTGCTTACTGCGGCATATCTCGGATATGACTTTGTCGACACGGCGGGGCTCATTCAATTTGACTCCAAGGGCAGATTTCTCAACGGAAAAACCGATGATGCCCTGAGGGCGGAGCTGTCAAAGCATGAGAGAGCCGTGCTTCCCGGATTCTATGGAACCTATCCCGACGGGCGGATCAGAACCTTCTCAAGAGGCGGCTCGGACATCACGGGCTCTTTGGTCGCAAGGGCCGTGGACGCTGACGTATATGAAAACTGGACCGATGTGTCCGGCTTCCTGATGGCAGATCCAAGGATCGTACCGCATGCAAAGCCGATCAGCACCATATCCTATAAGGAACTGCGGGAATTGTCCTATATGGGTGCTTCCGTACTTCACGAGGATGCTATCTATCCGGTAAGGGCAGCTGATATCCCGATCAACATCAGAAACACAAACGAACCCGATGATCCGGGCACGATCATAACAGCGGAGGCAAGCGGCAAGGAAGATACCATTATCACCGGAATCGCAGGCCACAAGGACTTCACTGTAATCGGCATCTATAAAAACATGATGTCCGCGGAAAGGGGATTCGTGAAGCGGCTTCTGGAGATCCTCGACGATTACGAGGTTCCCCTGGAGCATATGCCCAGCGGGATCGATACCATTTCCGTAGTTGTTTCCGATAAGAACCTGAACGGGA
>JAQUYZ010000089.1 GCA_028691625.1 Eubacteriales bacterium | reverse complement strand
AAGATTGCCAGACTCGGCGCAAGAGAATATGAGGAATGGTTTGAGCCAAAGAAAAACGATAACGGAGAAATGGAATACTGGTATTCCGGAACCCCGGTTGTCTATGAGGATTTGCCTGAGGATATCGATGTCATAGCGATGCAGAACGGATATGCGACCATAACGCCTCTGCACTATGATTTAACAAGCTTTAAACTAATAGAGGAGGTCAAGTCATGGGGGATAAGGTACTAAGGTTAAAAAAGGAAGACACCGTATTGGTGGGAATTGATTTTCAGGAACGGCTTATGCCTGCCATGAAAAATAATGTTGAATTGGAAGCGGCTGCCGTCAAGCTTGTGAAGGGCTGCCGGATTCTTGGAGTTCCGGTCATTATGACACAGCAATATACAAAAGGCCTTGGCCCGACCGTGACCGCCCTTGCGGAGGCCTTGACCGAGCCAATCGGAGAGGGAGTCGGTTCAGCTGAATTCCAGCATGTTGAAAAGACAAGCTTCAGCGCCATGGGCGAACCGGTTTTCGTGGAAGAAATGGAAAAGATTGGAAGAAAAACCGTGATCATCGCCGGAATCGAAGCGCATGTCTGTGTACAGCAGACTGTGGTTGATTTATTGGAAAAAGGGTATACTGTCTTTGTTGCAAACGATTGTATTTCATCGAGAAGCAACACGGATAAAAAATATTCCCAGCGCAGAATGGGTGATTCGGGTGCCGTGGGCACAACCTATGAATCCATCCTCTTTGAATTATGCGGCGGGGCAGGGAACCCCGGCTTCAAACAGATTTCAGCGCTTGTAAAGTAACATGCACACATCATTTCAGCATTTATGAAAGATAGAAAGGCACAAAAATGTTCATGTTTGAAAACCGAATCACCATTGAGGAAAGGCCGATTCTTGAGGAGTACCTGAGAGGCTTTAAATACGGCACGTCCGGACTTTCCTTTACATCATTGTTTATGTGGAGAAATATAAACAACTTCAGCTGGCAGATAATCGGTGAATATTTATGCATCGCCGGACTCAGCCATCTGGAAACGGATAAGCAGGAGCCATTTCTGTTTCCGCCTCTCACCAATACCGGCACCTTTGATCCGAAAGCCTTAAATGCAACGATCAAGGAGGCAAAGAGAATATTTGAATCGAAGGGCTACATATTCAGCATACGATTGATGCCTTTGCATATGAAGGAATATTTGGAGGAGGCCTGTCCGGGGGAACTCGGATTTTTTGATGACCGCCCGAATTACGATTATGTGTATCGGACACAGGACCTGATTGAGCTGAAGGGAAGGGAGTATCACAGCAAAAAAAACCACCTGAATTACTTCCTGAATCACTACCAATATGAATATGTGACATTAACCTCTGCGATGGCGGATAAGGCGATGCAGTTCATCAGGGAATTCAACGAAAGAAAGAATCTGCCGGAGCACGAGATGGAGCTTCTGAAAATGGAAGAGCGTGCCATGGTGGATGTTTTCAATAATATTGAGGCGGTCGGGTATCTGGCGGCGGCTATCATTATTGATGGAAAGATTGAGGCACTGAGCATTGGCGGAAGAATTAACGGAGATACCGTAACGGTTCATGTGGAAAAAGCCAATACCGCTTACAGAGGACTTTATCAGTTGATCAACAATGAGTTTTCCAAGCATGTGGCAGCCAATATAAAATTCATCAACAGGGAAGAGGACATGGGCATTCCCGGCTTGAGAAAAGCAAAACTTTCGTATAAACCTGTCAAACTGATGGAAAGCCATATCGCAATTTTCAAGGAAGATTTATAAATTTGCAAAATAAATAAGGAGAATTTGGAATAACGCCCTAATTCATGCCGCGGCGTTATTTTGTTTTCCGAAAACCTTGTGAAAAAAATAACCAAAAAAGAGCGGAAAAAGAGTCATTCTATGAAATAATTACTCCGAAAAAGCGGTTTTGCTAAAAAAAATTGCCTAAATTTGAATTTTTCGACTTTTCACTAAGGTATTGTTTTTTTCTGAATTCATGATATGATAGTTTAAGCTGGGGGTAGAGTCTGCGCTCAATCCCTGTATACTGTATAATGTTTTCTATTTACATAACGAGGCGGCTAATGTCCCCGTTATAAGTCTATAAAATATGATGAGGTTAAAACAGGAGGGTACAATGAGAGAAGTAGTAATCGTAAGTGCGGCCAGAACTCCAATCGGAAGTTTCGGCGGATCGCTGAAGGATGTGACAGCAGTGGAATTAGGTGTTGTTGCGGCGAAGGAAGCGATTAAAAGAGCGGGAATTGATCCGGCAATCATCGATGAAGTGGTTCTGGGGAATGTTCTTCAGGGAGGGCTTGGTCAGAACGTTGCAAGACAGATCGCAATGGCGGCAGGAATTCCGAAGGAAGTGCCGGCCTTGACCGTTAACAAGGTTTGCGGATCAGGACTCAGAACAGTAGCGCTTGCCGCTCAGATCATCAAAGCCGGAGATGCGGAATGCATCCTTGCAGGCGGAGCGGAAAGCATGAGTCAGGCAGGCTATGTGATGCCGGCTGCCAGATGGGGTGCCAGAATGGGCGATGCGAAGATGATCGACATGATGGTGCATGACGGCCTGACAGATGCCTTTAATCATTATCATATGGGGATCACGGCGGAAAATATCGTGGAGCAATGGGGGCTGACGAGAGAGGAGCTGGATCAGTTTGCGGTTGCATCACAGAATAAGGCGGAAGCCGCGATCAAAGCCGGAAAATTCAAGAATGAAATCGTTCCTGTTGAAATTCCTCAAAGAAAAGGTGACCCGATCATTTTTGATACCGACGAATTTCCAAAGCTCGGAACAAGCCCGGAAAGTGTGGCAAAATTAAAACCTGCTTTTAAGAAAGACGGAATTGTTACTGCTGCCAACGCATCCGGAATCAACGACAGCGGTGCGGCGCTCATTGTGATGTCAAAAGAAAAAGCAGATGCGCTTGGACTGAGCTACTTATGCAAAGTGAAGTCCTACGCTTCCGCAGGTGTTGACCCTTCCATCATGGGAATCGGTCCTGTGCCTGCTTCTAAAAATGCCTTAGAAAAGGCCGGGCTGACGATCAGCGATATGGACCTCATCGAGGCAAATGAAGCCTTTGCTGCTCAGTCAGTAGCGGTAGGGAAAGATCTGAAATTTGATCTGGAAAAGCTCAATGTCAACGGCGGAGCCATCGCACTGGGACATCCGATCGGAGCATCGGGAGCAAGAATCTTAATCACATTGATCTATGAGATGACAAAAAGAGATGCAAAGCTTGGCCTTGCTACCCTTTGTATCGGCGGCGGACAGGGAACTTCTATGATCGTGGAGCGTTAAACTGTAAGTGATTAATATAAAAATATAAAAGACTGCGCAAGCAGTCTTTTTTTCTGTCGTCACCTGTGAAGGTAGAAAGCGGCCTTGGCCGATATTTATTTTTCCATCGCGGTCGGGGATACACTGTATAAATGCTTCAGACTTGAGAGCACGACGTTGGTCTGGGTTCTCTTGATTCCCGGTATCGATTTGATGCGGTTCATCAATGCCTCCAGGGTTGCTGTATTTTTTGTAGTAATTCTAAGGATGTAATCATACTCGCCGGTTACATAATGGCATTCCAGGATTTCTTTTTCTTTTCCCACCATTTCGAAGAATTCTCCCGTATCCCGCGGATTTTCAAGGCTGAGATTCATCAGTACGGTCAATTCCTGACCAAGAGATTTGGAGTCCAGAATCACGGTATATTTTTCTATGATGCTTGAAGCCTCCAGTTTCTTTAACCTTTCGCTTACAGCCGATAAAGACAGATTAACCTGCTTGCTCAGATCTGAGATGGAAACTCTCGAATTCTCTTGCAAAACTTCTAAAATTTTGGAATCAATTGTGTCCATTTTAATCACCACCCTTTTTTCTCTACTATTTTAGCAATATTTTAATAGAATATCAAGGAAAATTTTACATGATAAATTAGCTCATATAAAGTAAAATAGCAAAGGAATTACTCCATGATATTTTTTTCGTATTCCAGAGCAATACTACATGATCCGGGAAAATTTTCTGCAGTCGAAAAAGTTCTATTTATGCGTTATAATCAATGGTATAATAATACCGTTAATGTTTCCATTGATGAAACAGTAAATAGCACAAGGAGGAAGAGCAAATGGGCGAGATCGAAAAAAATGGAGGACCCAATGAACAAACCACATCAAATTTTATCCATAATATGATAGATAGGGATTTAGAAAACCAGACCTATGGAAACAGGGTTTACACCAGATTTCCTCCGGAGCCCAACGGCTATCTTCACATTGGGCATGCCAAATCCATTTGCCTGAATTTCACAACCGCACAGAAGTATAACGGGAAATGCAACCTGCGTTTTGACGACACCAATCCTGTAAAGGAAGATACGGAATATGTGGAATCTATCGAGGCGGACGTAAAATGGCTGGGCTTCCAATGGGAGAAGCTTTTATTTGCATCTGATTATTTTGATAAAATGTATGAATGCGCACTCGTACTCATTCGAAAAGGCAAGGCCTATGTCTGCGATCTGTCCGCAGAAGAAATCAAGCAGCACAGAGGCACACTTACGGAGCCGGGGAAGGAAAGTCCATACCGGAACAGAAGTATAGAGGAGAATCTGGAACTGTTTGATAATATGAAAAAAGGAAGCTACCAGGACGGGGAGAAGGTTCTTCGCGTAAAAATTGATATGACCTCTCCCAATATCAACATGAGAGACCCCGTTATTTATCGGATCGCCCACGCGGAGCATCACAACACCGGAGACAAATGGTGTATCTATCCGATGTACGACTATGCCCACCCGATCGAAGATGCCATTGAGGGGATAACCCACTCCATCTGTACGCTGGAATTTGAGGATCACAGACCGCTCTACGACTGGGTGCTGCGAGAGCTGGAATGGGTGGAACCGCCGCAGCAGATCGAATTCGCCAGATTGAACCTGACCAACACGGTCATGAGCAAACGATATTTGAAGGCGCTCGTCGACAACGGCAGTGTTGAGGGTTGGGATGATCCCAGAATGCCTACCATCGCGGGATTGCGGAGAAGAGGATTCACACCGGAAGCCATCCGGGATTTCTGTGAACGAATCGGTGTCTCCAAGGCAAACAGCACCGTCGACATTTCACTGCTGGAGCACTGCATCAGAGAGGACCTGAAGGATAAAGCGGAAACACGAATGGTGGTCATGAATCCCCTGAAGGTGGTGATCACCAACTATCCGGAGGATCAAAACGAGCTGGTGGATATCGAAAACAGCAAAGAAGACGAGACAAAAGGAACCCGAAAGGTCGGCTTCTCAAGGGAGCTTTATGTTGAGCGCGACGATTTTATGGAAATTCCGGAAAAGAAATATTTCCGTCTGTTCCCGGGCAACGAGGTTCGATTTAAAGGAGCCTATTTCATCACCTGCCAGGACGTGATCAAGGATTCGGACGGCAATGTGATCGAACTGAGGTGCACCTACGATCCTGAGACCAGGAGCGGAAGCGGCTTTGACGGGAGGAAGGTCAAGGGGACGATCCACTGGGTGGATGCAAATACCGCCGAAAAAATAACGATCCGGGCGTATAGCTACCTGATGATTGAAGACGAAAAGGGTGAGAACATCCTGAATCCGGAATCCATGAGAACCTTCGAAGCATATGCAGAACCGGCATTAAAGGCGGCAAAAGCAGGAGAACGATATCAGTTTTTCCGGCTCGGGTATTACATTGCAGATGAGCTGCTCACCAATGATAAGGACAAGGTTTTTAACCAGATCGTAGATCTGAAGAGCTCTTGGAAGAAATGAGGGGAAATGGATTATTATAAGGAATCGTTACGGCTTCATGAGCAAAACCATGGAAAGCTTGCTGTGATCAGCAAGGTTCCGCTGAAGAACAAAGATGATCTGAGCACAGCCTATACACCCGGTGTGGCTGAGCCATGCAGGGAGATCCACAGAGAGCCGGATCAGGTCTATCGATATACGGCAAAGGGCAATACCGTTGCAGTGATCAGCGATGGTTCCGCAGTGCTTGGGTTGGGCAATATCGGTGCAAAAGCCGCGATCCCGGTCATGGAGGGAAAGGCAGTTCTGTTCAAAGCATTCGCGGATATCGATGCCATTCCCATTTGCCTGGAAACCCAGGATACGGAAGAAATCATTCAGATCATAAAGAATATTGCTCCGACTTTTGGAGGAATCAATTTGGAAGATATATCGGCTCCCCGCTGCTTCGAGATCGAAAGAAGACTGCAGGAGCTGGTTGATATACCGGTATTCCACGATGATCAGCACGGAACTGCCATTGTTGTTTCAGCGGCGGCGATCAATGCCCTGAAGCTGACCGGAAGACGATTTGAGGATATCAGAGTCGTCATGAATGGCGCAGGAGCAGCGGGAGCGGCCATCGTAAAGATGCTTACGACTTTGGGTGTGAAGGATATCATTGTCTGTGACACGAAGGGTATCATCTCAAAAGCCACAAAAGGCCTGCCGCCGAGCAAGCAGGAGCTGGCGGAGCTGACAAACCGGCAGGGTCAGACCGGTGCATTGGCTGATGCAGTCTCTGGCAGGGACCTGTTTATCGGGGTATCGGCGCCGAAGATGCTGACGACGGAAATGGTGAGAACCATGGCGAAGGACCCTGTTATTTTTGCCATG
>JAQUYZ010000088.1 GCA_028691625.1 Eubacteriales bacterium | reverse complement strand
TTTCCTTACCGGAAGGCGTGGAAATGTGCATGCCTGGAGACGATATCCAGATGACAATCGAGCTGATCACACCGATCGCGATCGAAGAAGGACTGAGATTTGCAATCAGAGAAGGCGGAAGAACAGTAGGAGCCGGTGTTGTAGCCAAGATCATCGAGTAATGGCTTGTTAATAAACAGATTTATGAAGACCCGCAGTGATGCGGGTCTTTTTCTCATGTCAGAATCTTGTCAGAATATAACAGTACAATGTTAATGTGGAGAAGTGTAGAATTATGTAGTACTATAACATTTCTGGGCATATAATGTACAAGTTTGTTGAACAAGATGAGGATATAAGATAAAATTAAGTATTACGGTCAGAAAATAATAT
Source organism: Eubacteriales bacterium (assembly GCA_028691625.1). GTDB lineage: Bacteria > Bacillota > Clostridia > Peptostreptococcales > Anaerovoracaceae > Anoxybacterium. The sequence goes on along the minus strand of JAQUYZ010000088.1, from coordinate 6,380 downwards.
GAGGATGAAAAGCCCGGGTTATTAACGATCAGGATGATTTTCGAGAGGACTGGAGGTGTGGTCTTGAGCTTTAAGGGCTTTAAACTCAAGCATAAGTTAATAGTATTGCATAGTACACAAGATCAAGACGATCCTGCTTCAGTATATGCCAGAACATTTGATATAACTCTTTTTATTTCTTCTTCCAGAGTTGGTGTGATCCGGTTTGATGAAATGGAAGCGGCCATAACAAAGACACTGGAAAGGTATGCTGAGAAACGTCTGGATCAGATTCCGCCCTTTGACAGGCTGGAGCCTACGCTTGAAACCATAGGGAATGTATTCTATCAGATAATCAAACAAGCTATGATCCGTCTCGAGACAACCCTGGAAATGCTGGAAATCAGTGAAAGCCCGATACGGACCTTCATTGTGAATGAAGCAAATTCAAACGATTGGCTTTTCATTGGGGATAAGAAAATAAAGATATCCAGTTTAATTGTGGGCAATATGATTTCACAGTCAATTTCACATCTGGTGTCCGGATTTGAAACACATGACATCGAGGCGCTGCCGAAAAAACAGGTGGCCGATCCGATAACCGAACCTGCTGTCGAGCCGGAAGCTGCTCAACCCACAACCGAGCTGAAAATTCAACCTTTGCACCCACTGGCAGTGCAGAAGGTTTCCGCTTTCCGGTTTGCGTTGAGTGTCCTGTGCCTGGTGGCTTTAGGGACTCTGGTTGCGCTGTATTTGAAACATACCGGGGCATACCCCTCCGGTGCGGATATATATGGTCACCTGTTCAAGTCAGATCTGGCTTACAACAGCATCAGGAGCGGAGATTTTTATCCACTGTACACCGACCTCTGGTATAACGGCTTACAGCCATACCGCTACTGGGCGCCTCTTCCGTACTATCTGCTGGCAATGCTCCAGTTTGTTGGAGGCGGAGATGTGCTGACCGCATACCTGCTGTTTATCGTATTTTCCATTGTGGCCGGTGGAATCGGATGGCTGCTGTGGGGAATGACATACCGCCGGATGGCGCTTTGCACATTCCTGGCATGCGTATGGTTTTTCCTTCCCGACAACATGAGAGTATTTTTTGTGGAAGGCAACCTGCCGCGTATGGTGATTGCGATGCTCCTGCCATACTTGTTCTACTTTATTTGGAGATTCGTTGAGCACCGGAGAAAAAGTGCGATTGTTTCCGTTATCTTGATGATGTGCCTGATCACGTTATGTCACGCGATGATTGCCGCGATGACGGGGATTACAACGTTTATTTTCCTGATGATTTACAGCATCAGCCAAAGGCGCATGAAAGAATCCGTACAGCTGATCAGCGCGATGCTGTTATCTTTCGCACTGTGCGGGATATGGCTTTATCCGGCTTTAAAGGGTGGTCTGATCGGCATGGAGGCTTCTGCGACAGCAGAGGTCATGAAGGCATTGAGCACACCTGTTAAATTATCCTTGAATCCTGTGCTGCGATATGCCGGCTTGCATGAAATGTTTTACTTTGGACTTTCGATTCTTGCACTTTCTATAATCGGGCTCTTTTTAGCAGACAAGAAAAGCAGGATCGGGTTTTATACGGTAATCCTTATATTTTGCGGAACAACCACCGCATTCATTCCATTTTTGGAAAAATTGCCTTTGAATCAGCTGTTTTGGATGACGCGATTTACACCGATCGTTTATGTGATTTTTATCCTGTCGCTTCTTGAATGGAAAAAGTGCAGACGCTATGCGATGATTCTGATCGCAATCCTAATTGTTTTGGACTGTATTCCCTCTGTGGATCTTCAAAGATATCACTCACAAACGCCGTCCATACTCACCTACACACTGGATGAGGCAAAGGAGCGCACGAAGCAGCGGGTATCCCTCCTGGATGTGAGCGCGTATGGCTCCTATCCTTCCTTTGGATTTGCCGCTGAGGAGCCAAAAACAAGATACACCTTTGGCTGGGCGTGGCAGGGCGCAGCCACTGCCGATAACATCGTCATGGTCAATACCGCATTGGAAAAGGGCTGCTATTATTATCTTTTCGATCGCAGCATCGAACTTGGAGATGATACGGTTCTTGTCCGCAAGGAGCTTGTGAAGACGGCGAACAAGACAGTAAGCTCATTGATTGAGGCAGCATCGGCATCGGGGTATTCCTTCTATAAAGAAACCAACTATGCTTATATTTTTCATAGAAACACACCGGAGACCTTCGGCGTTTCAACAGAATACAACGGCCTGGCAATCGGACGGAATGCCCGATCCATCGCTTTGGAATATCCAAGCTTTGAGGAGGGCAGCAAAAAAATGTTAACGGACTATACGGCGCATGAGTTAAGCAGGTATGAAGTGCTCTATCTTTCCGGTTTTCAGTTCAGCACCCGGGAGAAGGCGGAGGACCTTCTGATCCGAGTTGCAGATCTGGGTGTCAAAGTTATTATCGACATGAACCAAATCCCCGTTGACCCCATCACCAACCGTATGACATTCTTCGATGTAACCGCGCAGTCGATCTCCTTTTCGAACCGATATCCCGAATTGATATATGAGGGCAAAATGTATGATTCCGTGCCCTTTAAAGAAGAGTATTCAACATGGAACACGGTTTATCTGGAAAATGTAAAATACATTCTCGGCTTTTCCTGGTTTCAGAACAAAAAACTTCCTTTCATCGGAAGAGGGGAAAATGAAAATATCCTGTTTATGGGATATAACTTTCTCTACCATGCGATGGAAACCAATGACCAGTCCGTCCTGTCCCTTATAACCGATCTGATGCGGGTCCGGCCCAATCAGCTTCCTGAGCGGGAAATCGTGCCGCTGTCAGTTTTTTACCAAGGGGACAAGATCATCGTAGACAGTCCGGGGGGGAAGGTAAACACGACGCTGGCTTATCAGGACATTTTTCGAAGCAAACAGAAAATGATCAATGAGAATAACCTCCTGACAGTATTGGAACCACACACGGAAATTGAAATGGGATATCCATATTTTAATCAGGGTCTTGCTGTAAGTGCGGCCGGCCTATTGGGAATCGCAGTGCTGATGTATCTAATTTACAGAGAAAAGAGGCATACGAAATGAAAAAAAGCTTTTTCAGAACCCTCATCATCCTTTTGATTATACTTACAATCCCGTTCCCCGCTTATGCGGACTACGGTCCGATCCAGATTGATAATTATTATGACGACTGGGAGGATAAACCGCATACCGAGGTTTACCCGGGTAAAAATCCGCCCGAAAAAAAGATTAATTATGTTTCTTTATTTCGGGATGAGTCAAACGTGTATGTACACGTGATATTCGCACAGTCAAACAATCAGGATATTACGAACATGGACATCGAGCTCGAAACCAATCTGGATGATGAGGATTATTATATTGTGCCTGATACGGCGCCGGAGGAAAACAACGGCTCTGCTTCTCCGGAGCAGGAATCGAATGCGGATCCGGAGCCTGAAGAGCAGACTCTTTTCTCCGGCAGATTGCAGGAGAGTATTTTTATCGTAGCGGAGAATGAGATTGATGCAGAGAATCCATCCGTGCAGGAACCCGCAGCAGGCGCGGAGGACGAAACAGAACCGGTTGATCAGCCGGCAGATGATGGTCAGGAGGCCGTGGCAGAACCGACTGATCAGCCGGCAGATGATGGTCAGGAGGCCGTGGCAGAACCGACTGATCAGCCGGCAGATGATGGTCAGGAGGCCGTGGCAGAACCGACTGATCAGGGTGAAGAAAACAGTCAGGGCGAGGAAACTGAGCCGACAGACCAGGATATAAGCCCGGATGCCGGTAACGGTCCGGTGCTGAACGAGGAGATCGACGATGAGGGTCCCGGTGATCTGATGGATCTGTTTGATCCGGAATACAACGTGGAGCCGGGTGAAATTTTGGATCAGCTTTCTCCCGCCGTCATCGAGGATTCGGAAATTGGTGCAGAGGATGAGGAACTGAACGGAAATTTAAACCTAAAAAAGCCGGGTTTTTATGGAGTATGGACGTTCTCCGTATGGAACGGGGAAGGTCCGGTAGGCTCAGGTTACTATACAAGGAGCGAGGGGGAACCGGATGAACTTGAATTGTACATTCCCCTTTCGTCCATAATGAGTGAATACGACGGGATCACTGAAATTTCCATGGTAATTAAAAAGCTGGGGAAACAGGAAATTTTATGTGTGGGAGCAAGCACGGCGCCGCTTATTGGCATTGCAGCCGGTGCGGGGATCGCAATGTTTTCAGTGGGAGCTTATACATATCGAAAGAAGCGTCTGTTGCCGCTTATTCACGGAAAGTAATTCTCTCAGATCCCAAAAGTGTTTTTTAAGTACGAGGTAAAAATCAATGGTTGCATTAAAGATTGCGGCGTTCATTATCTGGATATACAGCATTTGGGTTCTTCGCAGGACGGAGCTTCATTTTTTCAAATTTCTGGTCGGAAGCGTCGGGTTATTCTTTTTTCTGATGTTCTGGGTCCAGCCCCTGGTAACGGAACCGTTGAGTATGGCAGTTACCGCGGTTTCAGGAGTACTGGGGGATTTCTTTCATATGTACGACTCCTACTATCAGTACGCGATTCTGTTTATTCCGAAAGATACGACAAGTGTTTCGCTTGCCATCGATTATGAATGCTCCGGGGTCATTGAAATCATGGCTCTCAGCTGCATGCTGTGGTTTTTCCCCCTGTACAATACGACGGAGAAGATCATCGTTAATTGCGTGGGGATTATCGTTATTTTTTTAGCCAATGTGCTGAGGATCTTTGTGATCTGCACCCTGATCTATTTTTATGGAAATGAAATTTTTTATTTTGCGCATACGATATTCGGCAGGATTATATTTTACTCTATCTCAATTGTACTTTATTTTTATGTATTTACCCGCTCCCATGTAATTCGACAGAAAGTAGGTAACATCAAATATGGACATTCAAATACTGCTGGTTAGGATAAGCAGAGAAATGATTTTCTGGATGGCCTGGATTATCATTCCGTTGGTCATGGAAATATTGCCGGCTATCGGGGGGTTTTTCATTCTTTTAAAAAAGAGACTATTCCGGAAAAAGGCCGGGGAGAAAGGCTTTCTCCCGCAGATCACCATGATTATTCCGGTCTACAATTCAGCCGACTCTTTGAGAGCATGTCTGGAATCCGTTTATCAATCGGATTATCCGATCAGATTGATGGATGTGCTGATCATCAATAATGGCAGTACCGATAACAGCTTTGAAGTTTTTGCCAAATGCCAGGCCGAATTTAACGATCTTCCGATGACTTGGCTCAATGCCAGCCAAGGGAAAGCAAAGGCATTGAATCTGGCGTTATTCAACAGCTATGGGAAATACATCATTCATATCGACAGTGACGGGAAGCTGCATAAAGCCGCAATAAAAAATATCGCAGAACGTTTTGAGCAGGAACCGGACACGGTGTGTTTAACCGGCTCCATCCTAACGAACATGAAAGAGATTGAAAAAACAAAGGGCTTTTTTTTCAAGCTGGTCCGGCGCTGTGAATTTTTTGAATACTGTCAATCATTTTTAGTCGGAAGGAATATTGAATCTGAGTTCAATAATATTTATACCTTGTCAGGTGCTTTTTCTGCTTTCCGGAAGTCGGCCATCATGAAATCACAGATGTATAATTCAACGACCGTAAGCGAAGATACTCAGGTCACGTTCCAAATGCGTGAAAAAGGGCGGGTCCGTCTCTGTGAAAACGCGTTCTTCTTTGTTGATCCGATTGAAAGCTATAATAAGCTGTATACACAACGCCAGCGCTGGCAGCGAGGCGAGATCGAAGTTTCCCATATGTTTTTAGAGAAAGACTTAAACGTCGCGGGTTTTTTCTCAAATTTTATGGTTCGGGTATTATTGTTCGACCATACCTTTGCTTTCCCGCGGTTGATTTGGTTTTTTGCCCTGATATTCCTTGTTTTTTTAAACTACCCGATCTCCCTGGTTATGGGGTCAGCCGTAATTATTTATATGCTTTATTTTTTATCAATGCTGCTGTTTTTCCTGAATGTGATACTGTATCTTTCCTCCGTACAAGATGTATTAAAGTATTATAAAGCAAAGTGGCATACCATATTACTTTTGCCGGCCTTTAATTTTGTTGTCTTTTGGATTCGGTTTGCAGGCATCATCAACAGCATCAAGAATACGGGGAGCTGGAAAACCACAACCTTGACGGAGGAATGGAAAAAAATCAAGAAGGCCGTTAACGATGACTTTCATCTCCCGAGCAGAATCGTTATGAGTTTAAGGAGAAGGGTAAACAATGAATAAATTGACGGTTGTACTGCCGGCGTATAATGAAGAGGAAAACATCCGGACCATGGTAGAGCGATGGCAGCAGCTCCGGGAAGAGCTGAACAGCCGGTACGGA
>JAQUYZ010000087.1 GCA_028691625.1 Eubacteriales bacterium | reverse complement strand
ATGGTATCTTCAATGGAAGCATCGGTGCATAGAACAAAGCCGTCGATAAACAAATTGTCCGTATCATAACGAAGCTCGGATACATGACGTAATGCCTCATCCACATATACCTTGGTAACGGTCATTTTATTCTGTGTCAGCGTTCCGGTCTTGTCGGAGCAGACGACACTGACAGAACCGAGCGTTTCCACAGCGGGGAGTCTTCTTACGATGGTATTTACTTTCACCATTCTTTGCACGCCTAATGCGAGTACGATGGTGACAATTGCGGGAAGACCTTCCGGAACAGCGGCCACAGCCAATGAGATTGCCGTCAGGAGCATTTCCATTACATCTCTGCCCTGGAGTAAAGCAACTGCAAAGAGAGCGACACATAATCCAATGGCCAGCATACCCAGGATTTTGCCCAAATCACCAAGTCGCCTCTGCAGCGGAGTCATTTCTTCTGTACTCTCGTTGATCATTTTTGCGATTTTGCCGATTTCCGTATCCATGCCGGTTTTTACAACGACACCTTCGCCTCTTCCATAGGCGACGCTGGTTGATAAATAGGCCATGTTCAGACGATCGCCCAGGGTGATTTCACCGTCTGCGATGAATTCCGCATCCTTTTGAACAGGTACCGATTCTCCCGTGAGCGCAGACTCTTCGATCTTCATGTTGATCGCACTGATCAACCGTAAATCCGCCGGTATGATTCTGCCTGCTTCGAGAATGACGATATCACCGATTACCAATTCTGCAGCCGGTATTTCCATAATATGGCCGTTCCGCCGTACCATAGCCGTCGGGCTGGATAGTTTTTTCAATGCCTCAAGAGACTTTTCCGCTTTGGACTCCTGTACTACTCCTATGATTGCGTTTAAAAGAATAACAGCCAGTATGATAACGGAATCGCTGATTTCCTTTAAAAATAATGAGATGATTACTGCGCCAAACAGGATATAAATCATTGGATCCCGCAGCTGTGACAAGAACATTTGCAATTTGGTTTTCGGCTTCTTTTCCTGAAACGCATTGGGACCATACTTCTCAAGACGTTCCTTGGCTTCGTCGGCTGCTAATCCCTCCTGGCTGGTTACATACAGCTGTTCCAGAACATCGTCGATTTTTTGTTGTTCAAACATCTTCTACCTCCGTTGATTTTGTTGTATGGGGGACCTTGCAACATGTTACTGTTTCTATACAATCAAATAAAAAAGACCTTAAACATAACATTCGCATAAAGTCGATAAATTATGTCAAAGTCTTGTTACCTGACGGGTTTATGTCCAGACACGAATGCTGCCATGATGTTGATCCATAAACTTAAAACTACTCCCTTTGTATACAATATAATATACAGAAAAAATTATCGGTTGTCAAGAAAAAGAGTTAGTGATATAATTTACTGTAATGTATTAAAGTATTAAAGCTTACTGGAAAATCAAGGCAAAATATATCCAAATTTGAATGCGAGAGGGACACGGAATGAGTTACGAATCAAGATTTAAAACTGTAGAGATCGATGAGCTCTTTAAAGCGATTTTAGCCCTTGAATCAGAAGAAGACTGTTATCGTTTTTTTGAAGATATCTGCACAATCAACGAAATACATGCAATCTCACAGCGACTGCATGTTGCAAGGCTTCTTTATGAGCATAAAACCTACAGTGAAATCGAAGAAGTCACAAAGGCCAGTACTGCTACGATCAGCCGCATCAACAAATGTCTGATTTACGGTGCGGACGGATACCGGAGAATTCTGGAAAAGATTGATCCAAAATGAAATAGCGGAAAGAGTCTTTACAAGTAATTGATTTTCCTTTAAAATAAAGACGTAGGGTGTGTCATCGACACACAAGTAGTTTTGAAGGAAGGTAATAAATTATGACTCAGTTGATTGCAACAATCTCTTTGGTAGTTTTTGTGGTGGTTATGCTTCTTGTTGGCGTGTACAGCACAAAAAAGGCAGGAACAGTGGAAGGATTTTTACTGGGCGGCAGAAATATAGGACCGTGGATCTCAGCGTTTGCTTACGGTACTACCTATTTTTCAGCCGTTATTTTTATTGGCTATGCCGGCATGTTCGGATGGAATATCGGGATAGGAAGCATGTGGATCGGTATCGGCAACGCACTCATCGGGTGCTTGCTCGCCTGGATCTTTCTGGCGAAAAGAACGAGGCGCATGACAAGAACTCTGAATTCGCGAACAATGCCGGAATTTTTTGCTGCCAGATATGAAAGCAGACGAATGAAGCTTTATGCGGCGACGATTATATTTTTATTTCTGGTACCCTATGCTGCCGGTGTATACAAAGGACTTGGAACCATGTTCAGCGCCATTTTCATCGGTGCCGATCCGGTTACCTGCATGCTCATTGTCGCGATTCTGACCGGTATCTATCTTGTGCTCGGCGGCTATGTTGCCACTGCAACAAATGATTTTATCCAGGGAGTTATTATGATTTTTGGGTTAGCGGCAATGGTTTTGATACTTGTTTCGAGGCCCGAGGCAGGAGGCTTTGGTGCCGTTTTTGAGAAGTTGTCAGCCATTGATCCTCAGCTGGTTGACTTGACCGGCGGAAAAAGCACCAGCTTCCTGATTACAAACATTTGTCTGACCAGCTTCGGCGTCTGGGGACTTCCACAGATGGTACATAAGTACTATGCAATAAAGGATGAAAGCTCGATCAAAACAGCAACCATTATTTCAACATTATTTGCGACATTGATTGGATGCGGGGCGTATTTTACCGGTTCCCTGTCCCGACTTTTCATCGAAGCGGACGCCAACGGAATGCCCAATGTGCCGGGCGGTTTTGACGGTGTTGTCCCCAGCCTCTTGATGAAGGCGCTGACGGAAAACATCTTTTCGACCATAGTATTAAGCATCATTTTACTGCTGTTATTGTCAGCCTCCATGTCGACCCTCTCCTCTATCGTCTTATCGTCAAGCTCGGCGGTGTCCATCGATTTGGTGAAAGAGGTACATCCGGAGATCAAGCCGAAGAGTCAGGTAATCCTGATGAGATTGCTGTGTCTGATCTTCATTGCGCTGTCATTTATATTTGCCACCGCAAACATCTCCTTCATCGTAAATCTGATGTCTTTCTCGTGGGGTGTTGTGGCAGGGTCCTTTATCGGTCCGTTTCTCTGGGGTTTGTATTCGAAGAAGATTACAAAGGCGGGAGCCTGGGCCGGAATGCTGTCCGGTATCGCAGTGGTAGGCGGATGCATTCTCTACTTCACTGCGACGGCCGGCTTTGATGCTGCAAAATCCATGGCACCGGTTTTTGGGGTATCCGCTATGGCGCTTTCTGTTGTGATCACACCTGTTGTAAGCGCCTTTACAAAGAAGTTCACGGAAGAGCATAGCCGGAATGTGTTCCGCAACACAGAGGAAAAAGCCGCCTATTCGAAGTAAATAATAAAGACTGGAGCCGGATTCTGTTTGATATGGAATCCGGTTTTTTTATTGCATTTTCAGTAGAAATAGGAACTCTATTATTGACAAACCGCAAATTATATTTTAATATGTAACATATGAACAAACATTCATATGTTACATATGATAAGCACTAAATCCTGGGAGGGGTGTACTTTTGAAAGAGAAAAATGAAATGCCGCAATGCGACTGTACCATCATTCATAACGACGTCATCGACAGGGTCAGAGGAGAAATGCCTGCTGCGGGACATTTCTATGACCTGTCGGAGCTTTTTAAAAGCCTGGGTGATCAGACAAGATTGAAAATATTGTTTGCATTATCCAGAAATGAAATGTGTGTCTGCGATATTGCCGCACTGCTTGACATGTCACAATCGGCAATTTCCCATCAGCTGAGGGTGCTCAGGAACGTCAGGCTGGTAAAGTACAATAAGGTTGGAAAGGTCGTTTATTATACTCTGGACGACAATCATGTGAATGAGATATTCAAACAGGGTCTGGATCACGTAGCACATCAATAACAGGAATATCATTTAAAAAGAGAGCAGAGGAAAGAATATGAGCAGTATTTTTTTTATTGAAGAAGAAATGAGCCGGGAATCGATTTTGAAATCAAAGAGTTTCCTTGCCGGAGTCATCCTGTTTGCCCTTGGAACGGGAATGGGGTTGATCGCACCGGAGCTGCCTGTCATGGCAAAAGCAGCCGTCTTTCTGGCCGCTTATCTTTTGATCGGGAAGGACATCCTTCTGACTGCGGGAAGAAATATTTTAAGAGGAAGGGTTTTTGATGAAAACTTTTTAATGACCGTTGCAAGCATTGGTGCGTTTCTCATTGGGGAGTACCCCGAGGCGGTTGCGGTTATGTTGTTCTATCAGGCGGGGGAGTACATGCAGGAAAGAGCAGTCTCCAATTCCAGAAAGTCCATATCCGCGCTGATGGATATCCGTCCGGACACTGCAAACCTGCAGACGACCGACGGAATCCGTGTGGTTGACGCAAAAGAGATCAGAGTTGGTGATACAATTATCATTAAAGCGGGAGAAAAAGTGCCTCTTGACGGAATTGTATCAGACGGAAGCTCTTCCATCGACATGCGAGCACTGACAGGGGAATCCCTTCCTCAGGACGTGAGTGCGGGTTCCGTTGTGCTGTCCGGCTCCATCAACAGACAGGGACTGCTGCAGGTTCAGGTGACAAAAGAGTTCGCGGAATCCACAGCCTCAAAAATCATTGAACTGGTACAGAATGCAAGCAGTAAAAAAGCGAAAACGGAAAATTTCATCACAAAATTTGCCGGATACTACACACCTGTTGTGGTTGGTGTGGCTGCAGCCCTTGCCCTGATCCCGCCCTTTGCACTTGGGCTTGGCAGCTTTTCCGAATGGCTTTACAGAGCTCTGGTTTTTCTTGTAATCTCTTGTCCGTGTGCTCTGGTGATATCCATTCCGCTGGGGTTCTTTGGCGGAATCGGAGCCGCATCCTCAAAGGGAATCCTGGTCAAGGGAGGAAACTTTCTGGAAGCCTTGAATGCGGTGGATACGGTGATCTTCGATAAAACAGGGACGCTGACCAACGGTATTTTTAAAGTTACAAACATCATCAGCCAAGCCGGGTTTACAAAAGAAGAGGTGTTGCAATACGGTGCCTACGCGGAATATCACTCCACTCATCCCATTGCGGTCTCTATCAGAAACCGGTATCTGGAAGATGCGTCAAATACGATTGAGGAAGACTGGATCACCGGTCTCACGGAAAGAGCCGGCTTTGGCATCATGGTACAGGTTGGCGGAAGCAGCGTACTTGCCGGCAATCTCCGGCTCATGGAGGACGAAGGTGTTTCCGTTGAACCGGAGGATGAGATCGGTACAGTCGTCTATATCGCGGTGGACAGAAGGTATGCCGGCGCAATCGTCATCTCAGATGAAGCAAAGGCTGACAGCAGAAAAGCGATTGATGGGCTTCGTGGAATCGGTGTGAAAAAAATTGCAATGTTCACCGGTGACAGCAAAAAAATCGGTGATCAAATCGGAAAAGAATTAAAGATCGACGAGATTTATTCAGAGCTGCTGCCTGATCAGAAGGTGGAAGCGCTGGAATCGGTCTTTTATAAAAGGAAGTCGCAGGCGGACAGGGGCGGTAAAGTAGTCTTTGTCGGAGACGGCATAAATGATGCGCCGGTGCTTGCCCGGGCGGATATCGGGATTGCAATGGGTGGTGTCGGGTCGGATGCTGCCATAGAAGCCGCGGATATCGTCATTATGAATGACGAACCGTCAAAATTGATCACTGCGATCCGGATCGCAAAAAAAACAAGAACCATCGTCTGGCAGAATATCGCCGGCGCACTGGGGGTAAAGGGGATTGTCCTGCTGCTGGGCGCACTTGGATATGCTACCATGTGGGAAGCGGTTTTTGCCGATGTGGGCGTAGCATTGCTCGCCGTTCTGAATTCCGTTCGGGCAGGACGCACCGAATAATCAAGCAAGACAAGAAAGAAAATTTAAGAATTGGACTGTAAAAACAACTGGAATACGTGTATAATTAAAATATTTCAGTTGTTTTTATTTCACACGCAGATTGTAACGATAAGGTGAAAGGCGGGAGTACAGTATGTTCCTTTATCTTTTTCAAAGTGATAAGAAGGATGGACGTCAAAACAACGGGGAACAGAAAGACCGTTCCGCCTTCAGCGAGCGGCTGGTACGAAAAGCCCTGCGGGATTACTCTGAAAGGCAGCTGCTTGAGCTTCCGCCCGGAGTTCTGAGTGAAGCAGTCATAGTGCGGACGAAAAAAGGAAAACCCTTTTTTTCCGGACTGCCAGCCGTAGAACGGGATGGGGAGGAACCTCCGGCGATCTATTTTTCGGTGAGCCATTCGGGAAACCGGTGGGGGTGCCTGATGGCGGCGGAGCCGGTTGGCTTTGACCTGGAGGTAATCCGTGAGGGGGTTCATTATATGGAAATTGCCCAGCGCTTCTTTACGGAGGAAGAATGCGAGTGGATCGTGGAAGCAGGGGCGGATGCATTTTTTGACGTGTGGGTCCGGAAGGAAGCATATGTAAAATATCTTGGAACCGGACTGGCGGAAGGATTGGACAGCTTTTCCGTGGTGGGAAGCGAAGGCCTTTCGCCAAAGGTGATACTAAAGAAGAGCGGGACCGGTAATCAATTACATGGATCGATCGGCAAAGTGGAAATCGACTGCGGAATAAAAGCAGCATACTGCAGCGGCAGCGGAGTTCCGGTGAAAGCTGTGATCGACCTGGTGCCGTAAACATATAAATTTATCGTTAAAACAAACACACAAGGAAGGCAGTAATGGATTATGAAAGATAAAATGACCAATGAGAATGTG
>JAQUYZ010000086.1 GCA_028691625.1 Eubacteriales bacterium | reverse complement strand
TATCTTCGGCACCTACGCCGCCGGTTGTGATTACCAGACCATACCCGTTCTGTACCGCAGCGCGGATTTTTCCGGCAATCAGCAGCAGGTCGTCGTCAATCGCCTCTCCCGCTTTCACTTGGTAACCCTTTTCTTTCAGCTTTTGAATGATGAATGGCGTGTTGGTATCCTCAATCATTCCGTTTTTCACTTCAAAACCGGTGGGAAACACGATTGCCCTTTTTGAAACCCGATGCCTGATCTCTTCTGCGATTCTGCGGCCGCTTTCCAATACGCCGGATGCTTCCGACTCCTCCAGCGCGATCATGCCCAAAATTTCTTCCGAATGGACCTCGGTGTCTTCAAATATGGAAACTCCCGGTATTTGCGACAATCGGCGCAAAAGCGCCTTCTTTTTTCCGTAGATTGTCTCAGCCTGTATTTGCTGCTGCAAAATGTCCAAGGTAATATGTGTTTCCCTTACGTCCACCACCAGTACGTTGTCCTTCGGAAGGCTAAGGATTTCCGCCGCAGCACCGGCAATATCGTTCAGATTGACGTTCTGCAGATTGATCCTGTTGATCCAGAGCTCTGTTTTCTCGAATAAATTTAACTCCATTGCCGCTTTCCTCCTGACAGATTTTTCAATCTTGACTTCCGATCCGGCCTCCGCCTCTACATTGCGATAATATCCAGCCTCATATCCAGCAGTCTGGCATCGACGATCTCTTTGCCGATACAAAGCAGATCAACGCCCATTTTTACAAAAATCGGTATTTCTTCGATCTTAACGTCTTTTCCGAATGCCACCCTTTTCAAGGCTCTTTTGTCCAAGTTCTCCAACGTTTCGATCGCGGACAGCACATCCTGAAGATCGCCCGTATCCACCATAATGACATCTGCTCCCGCCTCTGCCGCCTGTCTGGTTTCAAATGCGATATCGCCGGTTTCCTTCTTTAATTGGATGACCTTCACATAGTCTTCAAAGCGTTCTGCCGCCTGGAGCGCAGGGGAAATGCCTCCAAAGATCCTTACGTAATTTTTATCGAGATAAATAAACGGCTCCTCAATCAGCCTTGTTGAAATCCCGCCTGCTCTGATCGCTTCTCTGACAATCTCCTTGATCTGATGAGGCATCTTTTTCCATGCTCCGGATGCGATCTTGCATTTTCCTTGGGAAAGCTCCGCCGCTCTGGCGGCTGCCGTAGCGATACCGGAGGTCTTTGCGATAATTCCGATCACAATCTCTTCCGCCATGGTGATCTGCTTGGCACTGCCCGAAAATCCGGCAATCCGAATTCCGGGTGTAACATGGCTTCCGTCCGGCAAAAAGAATGTAATCTCCAAATTCATTTCCCGCAGCTTACGCAAGGCATATTCGCACCCGTAAAGAATCCCAGTCCTTTCCGCAGTGATTTCAGCCGCAAATCTTCTGTCCTGAATCGTTTCAAACAGCAAGTCCCTGATATCAATTTCATCGTTTCTTTTCAAACCGTTCCCCGCCTTCCTTTACAACAATGGCTCCGGATTGATTCCTCTCTGTTTCAACCATTTCGGCAAAAGAATCCGATCCACTTTTTCACTGATCTTCGGAGCTTTTTGCATCAGCAGCTCTGCCACGCTGTTGCTGACATTCATTCCGCCGATGGCTCCGTCAAAGATGATCACTTTATCCGTCTTTGCCGTGTGATAGGCAAATTCCATCGCAGTATCCAATTGATCTGCGATTACCGCATGCTGCATATATTCCGTATTCTGGGGATCACGGCTCAGCAGATCTGCCTGCTCCCGGCCGACCACGATGGTTGGAAGATGGGTACTGAAGAACGCACTGGGATATCCTCCCCAGGAATAATTGTGAACGATCATCTTAATTGCGGGATTCACAGGAGGGATTCCTTCGATCATAGGCTTCCTGTTTTCTCCGTAAAAGGCTTCCGTATACCAGGTATACGCTGGAAGCGGCTGATCAAGATCGAACAGGTCATTGTTCGCTCCCACAAAATTCGCAAAGATTACCCCGGATGCAAAGACATAGGGCACCGGACACGGAAAGTCCAGCCCGACGATACACTGGTCGATTTCCCCCAAAAGGGTCATGATTTTTCCGTAGTATTTACATCCTTTCACCGTCAGCCGGTCATTCAGGGCATAAAGGTTGTTATCGGCATCAACGCCGGTTACGCCGGCAGGTGACATATCCAGAAATGCAGCAAACGCAAACTTGTTCTGTACGAATTCAGAATCAAAGATTGCTCGTGCGGTAAAATTTGCCGCGCGCGGTCCAAGATTTTGGTGATAGGTTGATCTGGTTTCTATTCTGGCATAGGACATGCCAAAAGGTTTCACAGCTCGGTCAAGCTGCCTGTGAAAATGAACTTCTCTCACATCGCTGTTATGTACGTGTACGATCCAATCGGCATCATAAACCGCTTTGATTCCATATAGGGTTCCGACCTCTGTTTGAATTGCGATCCCTTCATCTACCGGTGCAACTCCCTTTGTCTTCCCCCGGTAGTGCAGATCCAGACCAAAGGCTTTGATGTATTCTTCCGTCTCCCGGAATCTCAGTCCGACTCCGGCTCTCAGCCGGATATTCTCTGCGCCTGTTTTTTCATGAATCATGTCTCTTACCGTTTTGACCAGCTCGGCATAAGGCTCTCCCCCCAGCAGGGTGAAGCCGTGATGGGATACACATACATTGACCGAATGCTCCGGTTTGATCATACTCATATCAAGCTTTTCAAGCGCATTTCTCGCCGCTTCCCTGACTGCCTCAATTCCGCTTTCTCCGGGAAAGATCACCTGCGGTGTATCGTGAAAAAGATCCCGCAGCATGAGTGAGGTGATATCGTCACACTGGGAAATGCGCTTTTCTACGTATTTGGGATCGATCCCATACTGAGATCTTCTTGGCGGTATCGGAGTAATAGGCGTACGCATTATTTCTTCTCCTTTTCAAATTGATTTGTTTCGGCTACCTGTTCCAGCAGCACGATATCCTCATTGAAATGAAACCCTTTCCCGGCATACTTTTTTTTGACTTCCTCCGAGATATCCCAAGCGGTGGGAGTGATTCCATACCATTGCCATCCGCCGGGTGGTTCCGGCCGGATCCCTGCAGCCTGCAGCAGCCGCAGCACCGGCTGGATGCATTCCACCTTGCAGCCGCTTCGGATTCCCGTGGCAAGACTGATTTTTTCAGGTGTGTCCGCACCGAGAATAATTGCTGCCGCTACCTCTTCCGCTCTTGTTTCGGTGCAATAGCAAATGATCTGCTTCGGATTGAATTTTGCTTTTCCGCAGATTTCGTCGATTCTCGCCCGATCCGCATGCTCCGGGTTAACATAGAGTTTGATGGGATCCTCCCGCTTGATCATCACGATCGCATAGACCGGGCACCTCTGCTCGCAATTTCCACAACCAAAGCATTTCTTTTCGTCAACGACTGCCTTTCTGTCCGACATGGAAATCGCCAGTGTCGGACACACTTTTTCACATGTTTTACATCCGGTACATACTTCCGGTTTCATTTGCGCCAACTGGGTCACTAATCTCATAAAAACACCTCATTCCAGCATCTTTTTGGTTTGTTCGGCATTATCGTACGCTGTTCATAATTTTATTATATCGGTTTCATTTGACACTGTCAACTTATTAAATTCAACTTTTTTTCACAAGTTTCATTCCCGCCTCGAGCGCCTTTTGATTCGAAGGCAACAAGTGATGCCGATGCGGCGGCAGCAATTCCTCGAGACTTTCCATAACGGATTCCAATGTGACACATTGTGTCGCTGCAATCAAGGTGCCCAGCATAATCATATTGGCAACCCGCTCCGCTTCGATTTCTCTGGCAAGCTCATTAGCCGGCACTCCAGCAATGAACAGATCCTCTCTTTCTGCCTTGCGGACAACCATGGACGAATTTACGATTACGATCCCTTTCGGAGCCAGTTTTTGCTCAAATTTATCGAAGGAGGGCGCGTTCATAGCAATCAGACAGGTAGGTTGATCAATCACCGGAGCGTCAATTTCCTCGTCCGACAGGATGACCGAACAGTTTGCTGTTCCGCCGCGCATTTCAGAACCGTATGAGGGAAGAAACATCACATGCTTACCCTCTCTCATACCGGAATGTGCGAGGATCTTGCCGATCAACATAATCCCCTGCCCCCCGGAGCCGGCAATCAAACATTTATGCGTCATTCTTTTCCACCCCCCTCAAGATCCTTAATGACACCGACCGGATAGTAAGCCTCCATGTTCTGCTCCATCCATTGAATCGAATCAAGCGGCTCCATCCCCCAATTCGTCGGACAGGTCGACAAGATCTCTATGATACTGAAGCCCTTGCCGGCAGATTGCAGTTCAAATGATTTTCTGATTGCCTTTTTGGTTTTGGCTATGCTGCCGACACTGCTTATTTTTGTGCGCTCCGCGTAGACGCAGCCATCCTGCAAAGCCAGCATTTCCGTCATTTTGATCGGGTATCCTGACGACTCGACCTTGCGGCCATAGGGTGCGGTACTCGCTTTCATTCCCGGAAGGGAAGTCGGTGCCATCTGTCCGCCGGTCATGCCATAAATGCCGTTATTTACAAATATCACACTGATTTTTTCTCCCCTTACGGCAGCGTGAATGATTTCCGCAGTGCCGATCGAAGCCAGATCTCCATCTCCCTGGTACGTAAAAACCAGACAGTCCGGGTGCACTCTCTTCACACCGGTCGCTGTTGCAGGGGCTCTCCCATGAGCCGTGGCAACCATGTCAAAATTAAAATAATCATAATTAAAACAAGAGCAGCCAACGGAAGCGATACCAATTGTTTCTTTCCCGATGTCCATTTCATCAACGATCTCGGCAATCAGCCGGTGTATAATGCCGTGGGTGCATCCCGGGCAATAATGCAGAGGAACATCTATCAATGTCTTTGGATATGTATAGATCGGTTCCATTCAACTCTCCTCCTTTATCAACTGTTCCAACCTGTCAACGATTTCTTCCGGAAGCGGCAGCACACCACCCAAACGTCCAAAATGATAAACCGGTCTTGCATTGCCTGTCGCCAGCCTGACATCATCAATCATCTGACCGGTGCATAATTCAACGGACAGGAAGAATTTTGCCTGAGGGATCAGATCAATGAAGGGCTGCTGCGGAAAGGGCCAAACGCTGATCGGCCGCATGAGGCCTGCTTTGATTCCCTTTTCCCGCGCCGTTTTTACCGCAGCCTTTGCAATCCTGGCTGCCGTTCCGTATGCAACAAGAACATATTTCGCATCCTCAAGCCGGAAGGATTCCCACCGCACTTCGCTTCGGCGGATCTCATCATATTTCATGTGCAGCTTTTGATTTACCTTTTCAAGAATCTCTACATCGGGGTAGGAAGCACAGATCATATTTCGCTCCCTGTGATGCTGTTTTCCGACAGCCCACGGATGATTCTCCTGCCAGGCTTTCGCTTCGGGAATCGTCACCGGCTCCATAATCTGAGCCAGTACTCCATCTCCGAGGATCATCACCGGATTTCGATACTTATCGGCAAGGTCAAAGGCTTCAAACGTCAGATCGACAGCCTCCTGAACCGTTGCCGGCGCCAAAACCAGCAAGCGGTAGTCTCCATGCCCGCCACCTCTGGTTGCCTGCCAGTAATCAGGCTGTGCTCCCTGAATCGCACCAAGTCCGGGCCCTCCCCGCATGATATTGACTATGACGCAGGGCAGCTCCGAGCCGGACAGATAAGAAATCCCGCCTTGCTTCAAGCTGATTCCCGGGCTCGACGAAGAAGTCATAACCCGTGCGCCTGCGGCACTTGCTCCCAGAACCATATAAATAGCGGCGATCTCACTTTCTCCCTGCAGAAACGTACCTCCAAGCTCCGGAAGTCGTTTTGCCATATATTCCGGTATCTCGTTCTGCGGAGTAATCGGATACCCGAAGAAATATTTGCATCCATTGCGGATCGCTGCCTCAGCGATCGCCTCGCTGCCTTTTATCAATTGTTTTTCAACCACGTAAGTTCCTCCTATCTCATTGTCTCATCGATAGACTTCAATACAGACATCGGGACAGAATGCGTAACAGGCGCCACAGCCTGTACAGGTGTCCCTGTCTGTGAATACTGCGGGATTATATCCCTTTTTATTTGTATAGTCAGCCAATTTGATTATTTTTTTCGGACAGGCATTTACACATAAAGCGCAGCCTTTACATCGGTCCTCGCGTATTTTGATATAAGCCATGATCGGCACCTCCTACTCATTGCTATGTATTGCTGTTTTGAATCGTATTTTTTCAGGGCGAGCAAAGATTGATTATGATGTCCTGCAGTTTTCTTTTCGGCACGTGATGAACTTCATTTTCATCGCGCCAGTATTTTATATTTTCCGGATCTGCAGCCTCATCCAGAACAACAGTCTCCTTCGGCCTTCCCAGTGCGATCACCAACAAGATCTCGTATTTGCCGGGAATCTTCAGGGCCGTTCTCAGTTCGTTTCTGTCAATTGTATTGAACATGCAGCCACCCAATCCTTTTTCACAAGCTCCAAGAAGGATGCTCTGACATGCAATTCCATGATCCCAGAAATAATTGCTGCTGATTTCCTTATCTCCTGTAATGACGATATATGCCGACGGCTTTTCGCCCTCTGCCGGTCCGTCCCAGTCCTTAAAATACCCCGCCCATTTTAAATAGGGAAAAATTTTATCATTCTCTTCCTGTCTGAATGAAATGATATATTTCAACGGTTGTAAATTTCCGCCTGAAGCAGATAGCCGAGCAAGATCGATCAGCTCATAAAGCGTTTCCTTG
>JAQUYZ010000085.1 GCA_028691625.1 Eubacteriales bacterium | reverse complement strand
GTGGTGACCCTCGACGGAAAGGCAAGCTATGTGATCAGCGGAGAGACCGCTGATCTGGCAGACCGTGAATATATTAAGAAGGCTCTGGACGGACAGAATAATATTTCCGGTGTGCTGATCAGCAAGGTCACCGGCGAGCCGGTTATCATGGAGGCAGCACCGATCAAATCAGGTGACAAGGTGGTCGGCGTACTTCTTGGGAGAAGAGGCGGGACATTTCTAAGCTCTATAACAGACAACCAGAGCCTCGGAGAACGGGGGTATGTATTTGTTATGGGACCGGACAGCACTTTGTAGGCCCATTTTGACAAACAAATGGTTCTGGATCAAAGAAATATATTTTCTGAAATTGAAGCAGACGGCCCGTTGAAGTCATACGGACTTGCCCTGCAGGAATTGGGCCTTGGCAACCGCGGCATGGCGAACTATGAGCTGGACGGTGAGAAGAGGCTGACCGCCATGGCGTCGATTCCGAATACCGATTGGACCATCGGAATCGGAAACTATGAAAGCGACGTTCTTGCGGGAATTCGTACTCTGCAATATACTTTAATCGCTATCTCCGTCGCAGTGATCATTATCGGTATTCTCATAGCCTTATTCCTTGGCAGCAGGATCAGCAAGCCGATTCGAAAGCTGAAAGAGCTGGCCAATCAAGTGGCCCTTGGTGATGTTGAGGTGAATACTCAGACCAACCTAAAGGATGAGGTGGGAGATCTTATCATCTCATTCGGTGAAATGGTGGAAAACATCAAGGCCCAGGCAGCTGCGGCCCGGGAAATTGCGGATGGAGACCTTTCAATTGAAATCAAGCCCAGATCCGAAAAGGACGTTCTCGCATTCAGCATGATTTCGGTGATCGACACCCTGCGTAACCTGGTATCCGAAGCAGAGCTTCTGACAGACGCAGCGGTGGAAGGAAGACTGGAAACAAGAGGCGACACGGAAAAATTCCAGGGTGGATACAAACAGATTATTAACGGCTTCAACAATACGCTGGATGCAATCGTAAACCCATTGAACATTGCGCTGGCTTACATAGAGAAAATTGCAAACGGAGAAGACCTGGAAGAGCTGGAAAACAATTTCAAGGGAGAATATGCGATTCTGATTTCAAATCTTCTGATGGTAAGAGAATCACTTTATACCTTGCTTGGTGAAACCGGAAAGCTGACCGAGGCAGCGGCAGAGGGAGAGCTATCCTACCGTGCCGATATCAGCAAACTCAAGGGCGGATATGCACAAATCGTCGGTGGAATCAATGATACCTTAGACTCTCTCGTCAATCCGTTGATCGTTACCGCAAGCTATATTGAGCAAATCGGAAAAGGAGAGATCCCACAGAAGATCACCGATGAATACAAGGGGGATTTCGATGACATCAAGAGCAGCATCAACTCCTGTATTGACGGTCTCGGCGGCCTGGTGGAAGGAAAAGACGCCTTGAGCCGTATGAGCAACAATGATTATTCTGTGAAAGTAATGGGAGCCTACATGGGAGTCTTTGCAGAGATCGCCGAGTCAATCAACACCGTTTCCGAAAGAATTCTGCATACGATAGCGATATTAGCGAATATTTCCGTCGGAGATCTCAAGGATCTTTCTGATTTGAAATCCGTTGGAAAACGAAGTGAAAACGATACCCTGATGCCGACCGTTATCATTATGATGGAAAGCATCAAAGCGCTGGTCGATGAGACCGGCATGCTCTCCGGGGCAGCAGTGGAAGGAAAGCTGTCTACAAGAGGAGAAGCGGGCAAATTCAAGGGAGAATACGCCAAGGTTATTGCAGGAATCAATGAAACGCTGGATGCAATCGTTGAGCCGATCAACGAAGCCTCTGCGGTGCTGCAGGAAATGGCAAGAGGAAATCTGCAGGTGACCATGGAAGGCAACTATCGCGGCGACCATGCAGCCATCAAGACGGCCATGAACGAAACGATACAGAATATCAGAAGCTATGTCAGCGAAATCTCTGAGGTGCTTGCCGAAATCGGAGAAGGAAATCTGAACCTGGCCATCACAGCGGACTACAAGGGAGACTTTGTGGAAATCAAGAACTCCCTGAACAGCATCATCGTATCCCTCAGCCAGGTCATGGGAGATATCAGCGAGGCGGCGGACCAGGTTGCATCGGGCTCCAGACAGGTATCCGACGGAAGCCAGGCCCTGTCTCAGGGCTCCACGGAGCAGGCGAGCTCGATTCAGGAGCTGACCGCATCCATCACCGAGATCGCATCCCAGACCAAGCAGAATGCGGTGAACGCCAACCAGGCCAGCGATCTGGCAGGAGAAGCGAAACAGAATGCAGTGAAGGGAAATGACCAGATGAAAGAGATGCTTGGCTCCATGGTGGAAATCAACGATTCCTCCGCGAATATCTCCAAGATCATCAAGGTCATCGACGATATCGCATTCCAGACGAATATCCTCGCGCTGAACGCAGCGGTGGAAGCAGCAAGAGCAGGCCAGCACGGCAAGGGCTTTGCCGTAGTAGCCGAAGAAGTCAGAAATCTGGCCGCAAGAAGCGCCGCCGCCGCAAGTGAGACGACAGAGCTGATCGAAGGCTCCATCCACAAGGTACAGACCGGAACCAAGATCGCCAACGAAACGGCGGCAGCTCTCGGAGAGATCGTATCCGGCATCGAGAAGGCGGCAAACCTGGTGGGAGGCATTGCGGAAGCATCCAATGAACAGGCATCCGGAATCGCTCAGATCAATAAGGGAATCGAGCAGGTATCCCAGGTGGTGCAGAACAATTCCGCCACAGCTGAGGAGAGTGCGGCGGCAAGCGAGCAGCTGTCCAGCCAGGCAGAGCTGCTGAAGGGGATGGTTGGCAGGTTCAAGCTGAGTAAAGGAATGAAAGCGCTGCCGGGAGCGGCAGGCCTTCTGGGAACCGGTATGACAGGCGGAGCATCAAAGAAGGATACTTCTCCGAAGATTCTCCTGGACGGCGAGGACTACGACAAGTATTAATCCATGCCGATGACAAAATCATAACTTAACAAAAGAGATGTCGCTTTAAATAAAAGGCAGGGCTTTGATTCACTGAATCAAAGCCCTGCCGTTATTTCTTGCTAAAGTATTGCAAAGAATAGCCGATAACAATTAGTAGGTTAGTTTGACAGAATAATTTGAGACAGAAAGGTGGGATCGGTAGTGGAGAAACAGGTAACAGGCAAAATAGAGCAAGGACAAGGATTTGATGCGGTTAAATCAAAACTGATTTGTCTGAAAGAAAACACAGGCAGCATTCTGGATGTCATAGAGGAATATGGATCACGGATCAATCAGGTATTTCTGAAAATAAAATCGGTGCAGGGTATTGCGAATAAAACCAACCTTTTGGCGATCAATGCATCCATAGAAACAATTCATGCTTCGGATCTGCTGGCCAGCTTTGAAGTGATTGTTACGAAGAATCTGATTATCCAGGCCAAGATCCTCACACAGATATTGGAATATGATCCTGACTTCTTATGCCAGGACGGAGCAAGGTTTGCGAGAGAGTGCGGGATGGAGGAATTTTTCATCACAGATGGCGAGGGGCTCATTCAGTTTACGAATATGACCGCATGGAGGAATACTTCTTTGAATTCGCCGGACATGCTGAGAATTCTCAAAAATCCTGAATTGGAAATCGCCTTGCCCGCGACGGGGAATGGTTTGGACAGCGAACAGTACAAGGTGGTGGGTATTTCCAGAACAGATCAAACCGGTATTATCCAAATCGGGGCGCACTTCACGAGACCGAAAGGGCAGTTGGCGATCAACGGCTTTGGTGTTGTCGCACAGGAAGCGAAAAGACTGGCAGATGTATCCAAAGAGATTGCATCGAGGATTACCGCGATGACAAACGAATTGGGCGATAAGCTCAGTGAATTGAATCAGACCTTTTATCGATTCCGGGACAGTATTGTGAAGAGTATTGAGACAACCGGCAAGCCGCAGGAAGGCAATGACGTCAGAGAACAGGAAGAAGCTATGCTGGAAATGAAGGACAGGCTGGCGGAATTCGAAGCAAGCCTTAACGACTCCAGAAAACATTTCAGGGATATTCTGTCTCCGTTGACCGAGTTGATCAATATCGCAAGGCAGACGAACCTGCTTGGTGTCCGGGCCGCAATCGAAGCAGCTCATTCCACGAATGATAAGCAGGATTTTGATGATCTGTTGGACTGTCACATGACGGCGGAGGCAAAACTGGTTGCCATTCTCATTGAACGAAGGCCGGACATTACTCCTGCGGATATGCCTCCGCTTCTCGATTACATCGGGGTTGATGAAACGTGGATCACTGGCGGGGATGGTGTGGTTGAACTGACAAATATCCCAGGCGGCGTGGGTTTTCAATTTGTAAATGAAGGACAGACTGCGCCGTATATGCGTCTTCTTGCAAACCCGGACCTTGTCGTAACTGCTCCTCCGGAGCCCCGGACACTGGACGGAAAAATCCTCAAATATGCTGGTGTCGGAAGAAAAGGTAAAGCTGGAATCGTACAGATCGGAAAGATATCCAAAATGTATGGAGAAAGCACGGCGGAAGGCTTCTCTGTCGTAGCAAAGCAGATTAAAAATCTGGCAGAGCAGTCAAGAGATCTTTCAACGGAAATCGAAGCGATGGTTGAAGGCATGGATCATAAAGCGCAGAAAGCCATTGACCAGATGAAGAGTCTGCATAAATATCGTCTTGATGCATACACGGAGTTGGAGAAAATAAAGAGAGAGACCAGTCTATAAGAAAAGCCGCAGAGCAGTGTGATATGAAAACGGATCCTCCTGCTTATGCGGCGCTTTTCTTTCTGTTTGATTAAATAATCCTCAGGGTCCAGTCCTCAATATTCCAGATACCGGTGATCCAGTCCTGATAAAACTCCGGCTCATGGCAAACCAGTAATATCGTTCCCTTATACTCCATAAGGGCTCTTTTTAATTCGGCCTTTGCCTCTACATCCAGATGATTCGTGGGCTCATCCAGGATCAGCCAGTTCGCTTCCCTCTGCATCAGTTTACAGAGTCTCACCTTGGCATTCTCTCCTCCGCTCAGCACCTTCATCTGACTGGTGATATGCTCATTGGTGAGGCCGCACTTGGCCAGAGCCGCCCTTACTTCTGCATTTGTATAGGAAGGAAACTCTTTCCAGAGGGATTCCAGAGCGGTTTCCGAACTGTCACGGTCTGCCTCCTGCTCAAAATAACCGGGCTGAAGAAAATCTCCCAGTTCCAGATTGCCGGAGATCGGCTTGATTTTACCCAAAATCGTCTTCAGCAAAGTGGTTTTCCCCAGACCGTTGGTGCCGATGACTGCAATTTTCTGCCCTCGTTCCAGCGCAAAGCTTACCGGTCTTGTCAGGGCCTCATCATAGCCAAGAACCAGATCCTCTCCCTCTGCGATATAGCGGCTCGGTGTTCTTGCCTCCTTGAAACCGAAGGATGGCTTCGGCTTTTCTCGCGGTTTTTCCAGGACCTCCATTTTATCAAGCATTTTTTGCCGGCTGTTTGCCATACCTCGGGTTGCGACTCTTGCCTTGTTTCTTGCAATGAAGTCCTCCATGCGTTCAATTTCCTGCTGCTGCTTTTCATAAGCTTTGATTTCCTGATTTTTCTTGACGGCATACATTTGCTGGAACTTTTCATAGTCTCCGGAGTATCGCGTCAGCTCTCCGTCATTGACATGATAGATTACGTTGATGACGGAATTGAGAAACTCCATGTCATGGGATACCAGAATAAAGCTGTTTTCATAACCCTGCAGATACTTTTTCAGCCATTCGATATGCTCTGCATCCAGATAATTTGTCGGCTCGTCCAGAATCAGGATGGAAGGATCCTGCAGCAAAAGCTTTGTAAGGAGCACCTTTGTTCGCTGGCCGCCGCTCAGATCCGATACGTCCTTATCCAGGCCGATACTCCCCAAACCCAGTCCGTTGGCGATTTCCTCGATCTTTGCGTCAAGGGTATAGAAGCCGCTGTGCTCCAGGATATGCTGGATTTCACCTGCATCCTCCATCATTTCTTCAATACCGTCCTCTGCTGTGGCCATTGAATCATAGAGCGCAAGCATTTCCTTTTCCAGATCGAACATGTGCCGGAATGATTCCCGCAGCGCATCCCGGATGGTCATACCCTTTTTCAGGGTGGAATGCTGGTCCAGATAACCGACCGTAACCCGTTTGGACCATTCAATCCTTCCTTCATCGGGAGCAAGCCGGCCGGTAATAATATTGATAAACGTAGATTTTCCTTCTCCGTTGGCACCGATGAGTCCGACATGCTCCCCTTTCAGCAGACGGAAAGAGGCATCTTCTAATATTCTTCTCCCACCAAAACCGTGGGTTACATTTTCAACTGTCAATAAGCTCATTTTTTTCTCCTGATATTCGCATGTCCTGTTTTCAATATAAATAACGAAATACCTCATTATTCTATCCGATGAATGGATGAGATGTCAATGGTTCTCTTGCACAATCGCCGCACAATCTGTTCTCTTCTACAATCAGGATATGTCTTGACTTTACGGAACTACTGCCATATTCTATAGGATGACACAGAAAGCAGGAAGTGAGGAAAAGACGTGGTTTTTATATTTGCAAAAATTCTCAGCGTATTCGGCATCTCAATCATCGGATTTACTGCGAATAAGATGAATTGGCTCCCGATGGAATCAACAAAATATCTTTCTCTGCTTTTGATCAACATCGCCAGCCCTTGTCTGGTAATCTACTCCATGAGCCAGGAGGAGCTTACCGAGGGTGCGGTCTCAACCGTAGCCCAGACTGCCGGACTCATGCTGCTTGCACTGGTCATCGCAACACTGCTGTCTATTTATAC
>JAQUYZ010000084.1 GCA_028691625.1 Eubacteriales bacterium | reverse complement strand
CACAATATTTTGATAGGTTTACCCAGATTCGATTAATTTAACAGGATGGAGGATATAAATGGAGAACAAAATTGATTTCTCGATGCGCAGATTGGTCGAACGAAAGACGATCGCCGGATTCGGGCTGATTATCCGAAAGAACGACGAGATTGTCTATTCAAACTGCATGGGCTGGGGCAATACCGATACAGGCACGCCGGTCAGGGAGAACACGATTTTCCGGCTGATGTCCATGACAAAGCTAATTACAGCTGTAGCCGTTATGCTGCTCGTCGAACGAGGAAAGCTTTCGCTTAGCGACAATCTGCTCACGTTCTTTCCGAATTACGCTACTGGAAAGGGAAAGGTGACGATCAAACATCTATTAAACCATTGTAGTGGGCTCGGTCACACAAGAAAGAGCATTGATTGGTACAATGGCCACGCAACCCTTTCGGATACGCTTGCCGTACGCATGGAACGAATCGCGGGCATCCCGTTCGATTTTCAACCGGGCACAAAGACGGGATACAGCGCGATTGTCGCGTTTGATCTTTTAGGAAGGATTATCGAGATTGTGAGCGGCTTCGACCTTGAACGATTTTTTAAAGAAAACATACTTATCCCGCTGGGCATGACGGACACCGGATTTGTTTTAAGCGAAGAGCAGAAATCAAGACTGGCAATAAATTATACGAAAAAGGGCGGAAGACTGATCGCCTATCCCGACAGCACGCCGTTTTTCGCCCGTCAGTCGGCCGACGCGAATAGGTATTTTTCCGGTGCTGGAGGTTTGTTCAGCACGCTGTATGATTACGACCGTTTTACGCGGATGATTAGCCGGGGCGGAGAGCTTGACGGGATCAGGATTCTCAAAGAAGAAACTGTGACCCAAATGCGAACGGTGGGGCAGGTTTCTGACAAATTAAAATTCATCGGTATTCAGTGGGGGCTCGGATTTGCTGTCTTCACAAAGCCGCTTCGCTTGCTGGGATATGTAATCGAAAAAGGCACATTCGGTTGGAGCGGTGCTTTTGGCACGCATATGTTCATCGATCCTGTTAATCGAATTTGCGCGACGCTGATGGTGAATCGATCCAATATCGGAGGCGCGGGATCACTGGTATCCCGCAAAGTTGAAAAACTGGCGCTAGAATTATTTCAGAATTGGGAGTGAGCGGAGAAAACGCGTACGATATTCGAGCTTCTGCACCGGCGTATCAGCTTATTCTGATGATGAACCGCATTTATCAAAGCGACATAACAGCCACCTCCGGCAGCAACCTGAGTATTTACGGCGGCATCTGGATTACGCTTTAGGCATCGACAAGCCGTGCAATGTTTAATTAATCAATCAATATCCTCTAAATTCATTGAACTTAATGAAAAAGGAGCTAGTACTATGGAGATTGTCGAACTGAAAGTAAATTATTTGAAAAATCCTTTGGGATTTGAACTGCAGGCTCCCGTCTTCAGCTGGAAAACCGTCTCCACAAAAGGCAAAAATCAAAGGAATACCCATGTCCGGATATAACAGATTCTGAAATGAAAACTTGCTTTTACGATACAGGAATGCAGGCTGATCTTGATAGTCTGGGGCACAAAGCTGACGTTCGGTTGGCACCCCGACACGTTATTTTTGGGATGTCTGTGTCAGGACAGATGCCAACGAAACTGCAAATAGTACGATAAACTGGTTTGAAACCGGAAAAATGGATGAACCCTGGCATGCCCAATGGATCGGATGCAATGATACGGAGCCTCGCCACACCGTGTTTTTAAAATGACTTGAGCTTGCCAATCCAGTCAAACAAGCCCGTCTGTATGTCTGCGGGCTGGGGCTCTACGAGGCAAGTCTTGGCGGAAAAAAATCGGCGATGAGTTCTTGACGTCCTATTGCAATGATTATAACAGCTGGCTGCAATACCAGACTTATGACATTACCGGTCATCTTAAGCTGTATGGTCAAAACCCAGAAATTGAGATTACGCTGGGCAATGGCTTGTACAAGGGCCGGTTCGGTTTTACCGAGGAGAGCCAACAAGGCTATTATGGTCGAGAATGGAAGCTGATTGCTGAAATTCATATCGAGTTCATGGACGGAACAAAGACGATTTTCGGCACCGACGAGACTTGGACAGTTCGCCGTAGCAATATTATTTTTTCCAACCTCTATGACGGCGAACACCGCGACGATTGTGTGCCTGCCATTGCACCTTCCCCGGCGCTGGTCAAAGATGCGCCAAAAGGCAGATTACAAGAGAGAAAAAGCTTACCTGTGGTGATTCATGAGGAGTTCGCTTCGATTGAACTTATCCGAACCCCACTTGATGAAACTGTCCTTGATCTGGGGCAGAATTTTACGGGGATTTTCAGGCTGAAGATCAACGAAAAAGCGGGAACAAAAGTGCACTTGCAATTCGGGGAAATCTTGCAGAACGGCAATTTCTATCGCGACAATTTGCGGGCAGCTTTAGCGGAGTATATTTATATTTCCGATGGTCAAGCGAAGATTATCCAACCGGAGTTTACATTTTATGGGTAAAAATATGTAAAAATAATTGGGGCAGATAATTTTAGAATAGTTGACTGGGTTACGCCAGCATATGTAACAATGTTGTATTTACAAACATTAATGAGAGTTCTTGTTAAATAATCTAATAATAAAGCCTCGTTATATGCATATAATGTTTTGAGATATTTATTTGCCTTTAACCTTTCAGTTTTCCTCAATTTTTGTAATTTCGAAGTCGATTGATTAAATAATAATCATTCATTATGGAGTTTAATATTTTTTCGTCCGAGTTTGCGATAGTTCAGGGGAGAAACGCCTGCCTTTGATTTAAACAACTGCGAAAAGTAATTCTCGTCAGGGATCCCTACAAAACTGCATACCTCAGAAATTCTTTGATCGCTTGACAGTAATAGTTTTTTTGCGCGGTCAATACGCAGCTGTATTAAATATTCGATTGGTGAGAATCCGGTAAACTTCTTAAATTCCCTTGAAAAATAAAATTTACTCAGGTTAAATTTCTGAGAAAGGTCATCAAGCGTAATTGTTTTGCTAATATTTTCACTCATATAGTCGATTATACTGCTCATCGTTGAAGAGTTTAGCTCGCCTGAAAAATCAGTTTCGTTTTTACAGATTAAATCTATTAATATCTGGTTTAGTATACTGGAAATCTTAAGCTCCTGATACGGCTGCATAGTCTGTAAAGTTATCAATAATTTCTCATGCAAACCCAGAAACTTCTGATCGTCTATCAGTGATATCTTTGAATTGTGGTTATCTCTGTACATTTTATAAAAATCAGCGGCATTACGGCCGTTAAAATGGATCAAGCGATATTTCCAATGTTCCCCCAGAGTCTCATAATAATGGTCTTTAGCGCAGTTTATGAAGAACAGGTCTCCTTTATTTAACTCATACCTTTTATCCTCATATATTAAAAAGCCATTGCCGCTCTCCGTGTAAGCAATCATATATGATTCTAATGAACCATACCTTTTTGTGAAATAATCCTTATCCCCATTAATATTGATGAGCGCTTGAATATAAAGTAAATTTTCCTGCGCGAAGCTGCTTATAGGTGCACAAATTGGTTCTTCAATAATACCCGATAAATTAAACTCACAATTCAAAAGATCTTGAAAGCTGTTCAATTCGAGTCCATTTGTCTGCCCCATGATCTCATAATTTAATTGATTGCATTCATGTAGATTAAATATCCGCAGTTTTTTTGTACTCATAACCCGCACCGCACAGAGCAATATAACTGTAAAATTCGGCAATATACAACATGGTCAATTCATTTATCATTATTGTATAGTAAATTATAAGTTTCTGTCAATATCTTTGTGAGTTAACATTAATGCTGTTAAAAAAATAACCGAAAATCCAATAGCAATATTCATGTAATTATAGCAATATTACATAGATATTTGACAAAAACAATTAAATTTTAAGGGGAAAAAAATGAACGAATCTGTTATGCAAAGAAAAGTTAAACCCATTTGGACTGCGGTTGTTTGCGGTATGGCATCGTATATTGACGCAGCAACGATAATTACCTGGGGTATTGTACTTGTTATTTACCAGCAAACATATTCAATAACTCCTGAGCAAATTGGAATCCTGTCAGGCACGCTAACGTTTTGTGTTGCTATTGGCGCACTAATAGGCGGTTATCTTGGAGATCGTTTAGGACGACGTACAGTTTTTCAGATCACTATGGCAGGAGTTATAATTGGCATATGCGGAATGATTTTTGCTTCATCATTTGCTGTAATGGCTGTTATTTCTGCAATTGTAGGTTTGGCTACTGGTGCAGATTTGCCAGTTTCTCTTACCACCATTGCTGAATCTTCAGAAAATGAAAAACAACGTGGTACTCTTGTAGGACTTAGCCAATTCTTTTGGTTGGCTGGTATAATAGCCTCTGTAGTATTTTCTATGTTCGTTGGAAATCTTGGGAAAATTGGCGGACAGATTATGCTTGCTCACATCGGAATTGTTTCATTGCTAATCTTAATTTGCCGTTTTTCAATTCCTGAATCTCAATTATGGAAAGCTGCAAAATTGGATAAATCCTCTGCTAATACAGAAAACAAAGGATCTATCGGAAAACTTTTTAAAATGCCTTTCGTTGCACCTTTTATTGCGCTAATAGCATTTTATGGGTTATCAAATGCAGCATATAATGTTTTAGGTCAATACGGTACGTATATTTTAGTTAACGTTGCAAACATTGACATAGCAACTGCTTCCTCGGCTGGAGTGATCACTATGCCTGTTGGATTAATAGCTGTGTTTTTATTTATGAAAACTGTCAGGGGAAAACGTCGCAGTTTATACTTCCTGCTGGGTATGATTACTGTGGTTATAGGATTTATTATTCCCGTGATTTTAGGTATAACGTTCAATTCCTATCTTATATCTATGGCGCTATTCATGTTAGGCAATTCATTCGCTGGTGAAGCAATGATGAAAGTTTGGAGCCAGGAGTCTTTCTCAACTAATTTACGTTCTACTGCACAGGGCTCAATTATTGCAATAGGACGTTTCACTGCAGCAGGATTTGCGTTTGTTGTTCCCGTGATTATTGCAGCCAATGTATCAATATTATTTGTTATTATGAGCGCTCTTTGCTTAGTTGGCGGATTAACGGCATATTTAGTGTTCAGAAAGAAAAGTTCTCATAGCATTATTGAAGAGGAAACTGTTACTATAAACGTATAATATATTAAGTTCTGAAATAAATTCATGCTTTGAGAGTTTTAAAATTCTCGAAGCATGAATTTTAATAACGGGAGGTATTCTAAATGAACTTGAGCAAATTAAAAACAAATCACATGGCAAATCCGCTTGGAATTGACATGAATCCATATTTTTCGTGGATCATCGAAAGCACAGAGCAAAATGTTATACAAACAGCATATCAAATTATTGTTAAAAATCAAGATGGAAACACTTTTTGGGATACAGGAAAAGTTTTAAGTGATACCTCATCATTTGTTGAGTATGGAGGAAATCAATTTGTCAGCCGCAGTAAATATACGTGGACTGTCACTGTGTGGGATAATCATAAAAATTCTGCAACAGCTTCGGCTTATTTTGAAACTGCACTTTTGCACAAAAGCGATTGGAATGCAAAATGGGTAGATTCTGAATTACCACAAAAAAAGAGAAAGTATGGAATTGGTAAGCAAGCATCAGCAACTATGTTTCGTAAGAAATTCGCATTGGAAAAAGACATCGAAAGCGCTCGTCTTTATGCGACTTGTCATGGTATATACCGTCTGACAATCAATGGAATTCGCCCTGATGACAGAGAGTTTGCTCCGGAAAACACCTCATATGAAAAATATTTATGCTATCAGACATATGACGTAACTAGATTTCTTAAAAAAGGTGAAAATGCGCTTGGTATGCATGTGGGTGATGGTTGGTATTGTTGTCCGCAGACTACGATGAGTAATAAAATCAAACCTGTTCACGGAATTCTATTTCAACTTGAAATTTTATATTCTGATGGAACTAAAGACACCGTCATTTCTGACGGAGATGTAAAAACATCACACGGAGCCGTTTTGTCTTCAGATATTTTTGCCGGCGAGTTTTATGATTCCAATCTCGAAATAGATGGATGGGATAAAGGAAATTTTTCCGATAATAACTGGAAAAATGCAGTTATCCGAAACTATGGTTATGACAACCTTGTAGCGCAACACGGCCAACCAGTACGACCCATTCTCGAGATTCCTGCTGCTAAGGCTTACGTGTCATCTAAAGGCGAAAACATTATAGACTTCGGACAGATTATTGCCGGACGTATTCGTATGAAAGTCGCGCTTCCGAAAGATAAAATAATAACGATTGATCATTTTGAAACCCCCGATAAGGAAGGTAATTTCTTCAATAATATTTTGGCTAATAAATTAATTGGAATAGGCATCGGTGCCGACCAAAAAATCGTTTTTACCTCCAATGGGAAAGCAGCCGTTTATTCACCTTTCTTCACTTTTCATGGGTTTAGATATATTCGTATTTCGGGTATGGAAAACATTCAAAAAGAGGATTTTACAGCCATTGTTTTGTCTTCTGAAATGGATAACACCGGTAGTTTTGAATGTTCAAACGAACTTATTAATCGGCTTTATGAAAACACAAGATGGTCACAGCGTTCAAATATGCTGTCAATTCCGACCGACTG
The DNA here is from genome assembly GCA_028691625.1 of Eubacteriales bacterium. Classification (GTDB taxonomy): domain Bacteria; phylum Bacillota; class Clostridia; order Peptostreptococcales; family Anaerovoracaceae; genus Anoxybacterium. The sequence continues at coordinate 152 of JAQUYZ010000084.1, read as the reverse complement.
CCCGCAAAGAGAAAAAGCAGGCTGGACAGGCGATATTTCTATTTATGCTGCAACATCTTTGCTGAATGAGGATACAACGCCATTCCTGACTCGTTTTCTTGAAAATTTATGTTGCGATCAATTTGAAAATGGCGGCGTTCCGGTTGTAATAC
>JAQUYZ010000083.1 GCA_028691625.1 Eubacteriales bacterium | reverse complement strand
AGTACCACAGACTTGTATGTAGTTAGCAGAAATATTCTGATGTGGAATTCATGTACGAGTAAACGCCACCAAACAATATCTGAAGTGGAATTCAGTTTTTCATTTAAGGATTTGCAAATATGATGACAAAACCGATTGTAATCATAGCTAAGATTGGGCCAAATGGATAGAGCAGGGATTTGTATTTCAGTTCTGCGATCGGATGGCCCTGTGCAACCCATGCTTTTCTGAACCTGTAATGGCAGACCGCGATACCGAGCCAGATGATAAATCCGGTCAAACCGGAAGCATTGTAAAAAATCATGTAGATTTTGCCTTCGCCAACGAGGGATGCGAAGAAGGAAAGGGCTGCGATCAGACCGGTTGCCCATACCGCATTGAAAGGAACCCCTTTATTATTAACTTTTGCAAAGAACGCAGGCGCGTTTCCTCTTGTTGCCATAGCATGCAGCATTCTGGAGGAAGTGTACAGGCCGGAGTTGCCGCAGGACAAAACAGAGGTCAGAATTACTGCGTTCAAAACAGAAGCAGCAGCAGCAAAACCTGCATTTCTGAATACGATTACCATTGGGGAAGCAGCTACGTTGTCGATGCCTCCGCCGAGAAGGTCCGGACTCGTAAATGGAACCAATGTTCCCACTATGAAGATGGAACCGATATAGAATAACAGGATTCTCCAGAAAACACTCTTGATCGCCTTTGGTACGTTCTTCTCGGGATCTTTTGTTTCAGCTGCTGCAAGACCAACAATTTCTGTTCCCTGAAAAGAGAATCCGGCAACAAGGAACACTGCCATGATTGCTGCAAATCCGCCAACAAACGGCGCTTTTCCGTTATCCCCGCCATCAAGCGTCCAGTTCCGGAATCCCATTTCATGTCCGCCCATGATCCCGATAATCATCAGAGCGCCTATGATCAGGAAAACAATCACAGTCAGAACTTTGATCCCCGCAAACCAGTATTCCGCTTCTGCAAAGGATTTTGTCGAGATCAGGTTCAATCCCATTAAGAGAGTGAACGACAGAATTGCAACGACTGTGACAGGTATATCAGGCCACCAGAATTTAACAATCAGTCCTGCTGCAACGAATTCCGCCGCAACGGTAATGGACCATGAAAACCAGTAATTCCAACCCACAGCGAAGCCGAATGCCGGATTGATAAATCTGTTGGCATATGCTTCGAAAGATCCTACCAATGGAAGTTGAGTCGCCATTTCGCCAAGGGATGACATCATAAAAAATACAATAATACCCATTAAACCGAACGCCACCATTGCGCCTCCCGGCCCCGAGGAAGTAATCGCACTTCCGCTTGCAAACCACAACCCTGTTCCGATTGCTCCGCCGATGGCGATCATACTGAGCTGTCTGGATTTAATACCCCGATGCAGTTTGGTATCTTTTTCTGTACTCATAAATAATCCTTCTCCTTCACTTAAAATAAATTTCAATGAAAACGGCTGCCCAAATTTGGGCATTTATCATCATGCTCGCGGTTTCTCCCACTGCCTTTCAAGTTTACAAAACAAATATTCTAAAGTATAATATTATTGTATTTCCAATAAGGAGGAAGAACATGCGTGAAAAAGAAATCTTAATTGTACACAAAGTAGATCAGTCTCATTATAATGCATTGAGAACCTATTATATGTACAGGAGAAAGACCGAAAGGACCAAACTCATGGTCATCATTCTTCTGGCTTCCCTGCTCTTGCTGGTATTGAGTGAGACCGCTTTTGGATTCCCCTTTTTCAAGCTCATTGGCTTAACCGGAGTCGGGGTGATGGCAATTATGTATTCCTGGATCAGTATCGATGCACGGCGTCTTGAAAAATATGCGCAGGATATCGTGAACAGAAAACAGGAATTAACCTTGACAAGCGAGGGCTTGTCCGCCAAATGGAAAGGCTTAAAAGTTGAAGAAAAATACAGCTGGTCCGAACTTGACTACGTATATGAAGATGATTTCTACTTTTTCCTTTTCCTTGACCGGTATTCCGTTATTATTATTTCGAAAATTGAACTGAAAGACCCTATTGGAAAGGAAGTCCGCAAACTGTTTGAAAGCCACGTAAAATTGGTATCCGATATTACGGGATATCGGTACAATATTTGATCCCGAGAATCATCAAAGCGGTGCAGCTGAAGCTGCACCGCTTTTTAGGTTCACGTATTCGATTCAATTGAATCTTATTCCATTGACTTGTTCGCCAATTCTACATCCAAAGCTCTCTGACGTAAAACCGCCTGATATTCTTCTTCCGTCATCTTTTCCATGGTAATGCCTGTAAAGCCATAGAAGAGGGAAACAAGCGGATTGACCAGATTCAGGAAGCAATACGGTAAATATGCCAACGTAGGCACACCCAGCGTAGTTGCCTGATACGTACCGCAGGTGTTCCACGGAACAAGCGCTGAGGTCAGTGTTCCAGAGTCCTCAAGGACACGGGACAGGTTCTTGTTCTTCAAGCGTCTGTCCTCATAAGCTTCCTTGTACATTCTGCCGGGGATTACGATGGACAGATACTGATCGGCTGCTATAATATTCATCGCGATACAGGTGATGATGGTAATCAGTACGAGGGAACCGGTATTCCTGGCAAGCTTCAACAGATACTCGCAGACGATCTTCAGCATATTGGAAGAATCCAGCACGCCGCCGATGGTTAATGCGCATATAACCAGCCCGATTGAATAATACATGCTGGAGAATCCGCCTCTTGTGAGAAGGCTGTCAACAAATTCATTTCCGGTCTCGGAAACAAAACCATCATAACCGATCAAAGTAACGACTTCCCCAAGATCTGCACCCTGGAAGGCAACTGCGCAGATAACGCCAAGAGCCACGCCGCCTAATAATCCGGGGATTGCCGGAACCTTAAATACGACCATCGCGATGACAAGCAGCGGAGGTATGATCAATAACGGAGATATGTAGAAGTTCTCCCTCATCGTGGTCATTAATACTTCGACCTGACTCATATCAGAAGCTCCTCCGCTATGTCCCATTCCGATAATTCCAAAGAGAATCAACGCAATGACAAGAGAGGGGCCTGTCGTGAGGATCATGTGTCTAATGTGCTCAAACAAGGTCGATCCGGCCATTGCAGGAGCCAAATTGGTCGTATCGGAAAGGGGAGACATTTTGTCGCCGAAATATGCACCGGAAATAATCGCTCCGGCTGCCATCTCAACGGGAATTCCAAGTCCGGCTCCAACTCCGATCAATGCGATGCCAACCGTTCCGGCTGTCGTCCAGGAGCTTCCTGTCGCCAAGGATACAATACTGCAGATCAGGCAGGTAGCAACCAGGAAAATTCCGGGGCTCATAATCATCAAACCGTAATAGATCATGGCTGGAACGATACCGCCTGCGATCCAGGTACCGATCAGGATACCGACGGTAAACAGAATGAGGATTGCCTGCATGGATCTTCCAATGTTGGTAATGATACCTTTTTCAAGATAAGACCACTTGAAGCCGTTTGCAATCGCAACAATTGAACCAACGATAGCAGCGACGATAAGTGCAATGTGTACATATCCTCCGGTAAACAGTATTGTCCATACCAATAACAGCATCAATACCACCAAAACGATAAGGATTTGCCACAGTGGGATTCTTTTACCCATATTTTCCTCCTTAAATTAAAATAGCCCGCACGTTATAGTATCCTGATAAAACCCTTGCTATTTAAAGACAGCAGTCGCACACGTCGAAATAAACATAATAAATCCTTTATTATGACTGTCCGCAATAAACATAAGCAATTCTCTCATTCTTCTATAAAATGTTCAGGCAATAAGAAATAATCTTCCGATTAAATTATAGTAAAACAAAAAGTTTATGTCAATATTAAAAATGTCAATATATTTTGAATCAATAGAATTTTCGTTTCCTTTGTATATGAGCGAATTATTTTTGGTCTACACATAAGAGAGAACCACTCTCTTATGAAAAAATCATTTGAACGTGGCCCCCTGTTACTTGATTTTATCAGCGATTGCTTGCTTTCCAAGCTCCGGCAAGGTTTTGGACGGCAGATTGCCGTAATCCACATAGCCGTCAGGCGAATCCCGCTGAACTTCTTCCTTCCCAAGCTCAACAAGCTGTTTTGAAATCAAATTCCCTAAATCCCTCGATTTCAGATTTCCGAAATCCGTATTGCTGGCTGTCATAATTCTGCCTCCTTTCTTTTCCGTTAGTTTGACCTATGGTTCAACAGAATATGTATTAAAAAAATAAAGAGAAAGCGAATAGGAAATAGAAAATGGAGAATACTTTTCATTGGGAGGTGATAATTTGAATAATTTCAAAAATAGTGAGCAAAATACCCTTGACAGCAGATCGCTTCGAGATAACTTTAAAAACATTAAAGAATTCATTGATGCCGAGAATTTTGACGGAGGCAAGAGCGATGAGGATCAGACACAGAAGAACAGGGACCTGCGGGATAACTTCAAACACATTCAAGAGTTTATGAATGCACGGCATTATAATAAGGACGACCGGTAATAATCGATCCGCTGAGCGAAAGGGGTAAGTCGTTCGGAGGGTTCAGATTAATATATAGCAACTGAATAACACGAACAAGAAGCAGTTATTGTAACTGCTTCTTGTTTTTCACCTGCAGATGCTATTCGAGCAACCTGATGAATTTTTCAATTTCCAGGAACATATCCGGATTCTTGATAATAAAACTCTGGAGCATATAGAGTCCTTCGATCTTTTTCTGGTTATCAGGATTGGCATAATACCCGACCAAAGCTTCTTTCGCCAGCAGGATCCCGGTTTGATCCGGAGAGGTATGGCTTGTTGTTATTTCACTGATCATCTGCCTGCTGACTTTTTTCCAATGGGACGGAATATCGTCCTCCATTTCGCTATATAATGCTTCAACTATTTTTTGTATCTCCTCCGGAAATTCGATTTCCTTCATTTCGTCCAGCCTGCTGACCAGCTCATTCCATGCGGATATCTTTTCATCACTGTCCAAAGGGACGTTTAATACATTTCGATAAAATATCGCGAAGGTTTTTCCCAGAGTGCCGGGAAAAATCAGCTCCAGCTCGTCTCCCGCCTGTCCCGAAACCGTGAAAAGCTTATCCGTCTTGAGTTTGAATTTTTTCAGAGTGCTGAATGAAAGGTCACTTTTGTCGGCATCCTGTAAAATCAATTCATTCATGATCTTTTTATTCTGAAACAGCATGTTGATTTTATGATTTGTGATCACCAATTGCTCCTTTAATACATCCTTCATCGAAACCGAATCTGCGATCAGATCGCCGATCGCTTTCACCGGCACATCAAGTCTCCTGAGAATATTGATGATGATCAGATTTTTTACTTCCTCTTTCGTGTAATTTCTGTAATTGTTTTCAGGATCTTTTTGGGGTTTGATCAAGCCTTCCTTTTCGTAGTAATAAATCGCTTTTTTCGTCAGCCCCGTCTCCTTCATAACCTCATTGATTTTCATCCTATCATCCTCCTTAGCCCTTACTATAAAATATAACCTCAGGGGATAGTCAAGTTATTTTTCAACAATTTATATTTCTGTTTCGAAAGACTTCAGTAAATCCAAAACCAGTTCACCCCCCATGGGTTTTCCAAGCAGAAAGCCCTGGCCGTAATCACATTCTGCTGCTTTAAGATATTCTATTTGATATTCTTGTTCGATCCCTTCCACCAATACTGCTGCATTAAGGTCATGTCCCAATGCGATCAAGTCGAGGATAATATTGCGATTATTAATATCATTTGCCAGATCACGGGTAAAAGACCGATCAATTTTCAGGGTGTCAATCGGAAATAGTTTTAAATAACTTATGGAGGAATACCCGGTTCCGAAATCGTCTAAAGCAATCCTGATTCCAAGTTTTTTCAATTCTCTCAAAACCTGTGCTGTTTGTTCTATGGCTTCGGCAAAGATGGATTCGGTGACCTCAAGCTCGATTTCGTCCGGAAGCGCATCATATTCCTTCAGGCAATTTTTAACCAGCTTTAAGAAATTGCTGTCTGTGATCTGCGCCAACGACAAATTGATGGACATGACCAATTCCCCGTCATGAACCCTTTTAAACCGAAAATGGCTCCGGAATGCTTCCTGAATCACCCACTCTCCCAGAGAGATGATCAGTCCTTTATGCTCCGCCAGTTCAATAAATTCCGTAGGGGCAACGGATCCGAATTCTTTGGATTTCCAGCGAAGCAGCGCTTCAAAGCCTCTCAGCTTACCGGTTTTCAATTCATATTGGGGCTGAAAATCCAGATGGAGTTCATTATTCGCACTTGCTTTTTTCAATCTGTCTTCCATTTTCATCTGATAAATCAAATCCTCCATCAGGGCTTTGCTGAAAAAGCGAATGCGGTTTTTCCCAAGGCTTTTTGCTTTGTACATAGAAAGATCCGAATGCCTTAAAAGCTCTGTCGATGTGGTTCCGTCCTTAGGATACTCAGCAACCCCAAAGCTTGCTGAAAGTTTAATCTGACTGCTGTCAATCTCAACCGGAACCTGAAGTCCGTCCTTTATTTTTTCAATCTCACGATAGACTTCTTTTTTGCTGACATCCCGATTGATCACCAAACCAAACTCGTCTCCTCCGATCCGTCCGAGCAAGTCATTTTCACGGGCATTCTCTTTTAAACGGGTCGCAATGCTTTGAAGAAAAATATCTCCTTTGTCATGCCCCAGGGTATCATTGATTTTTTTAAAGGAATCCATATCTATGAATACGATATAAAAATTTTTATCCTCCCTAAAAGCGGTTTCGATTATATCATCCAGTGATTCGATAAACCATCTTCGATTTGGCAAACCGGTCAGATGATCAACATTTGCAAGAGTAAACAGG
>JAQUYZ010000082.1 GCA_028691625.1 Eubacteriales bacterium | reverse complement strand
AATAAATTTGGGAATGAAACCATCGGTGTTATCTTTCCCATTTTAAGCCGCAACCGTTTCTCCATTTGCCTCAAGGGAATTGCAAAGGGCACAAAAAAGATCATCCTGATGCTGAGCTATCCTTCCGACGAAGTTGGAAATCACCTGGTTGATCCGGATGCCCTGGACGAAAAAGGCGTGAATCCATGGACCGATATCTTAACAGAAGCACAATATCGAGAGCTTTTCGGCTATTGCAAGCACCCCTTCACCGGCGTTGATTATATTGAATACTACAAAGAGCTGATCCAAGGCACAGGCTGTGAAGTCGAGGTTTTGCTTGCGAATGACTGCAGGGCAATCCTGAATCATACGCAATATGTACTTAACTGCGATATTCACACCCGCGCAAGAACGAAACGATTATTAAAAGCAGCCGGTGCAAAGCTTGTATTTGGTCTTGACGATATCATGACAGCCCCCGTAAATGGAAGCGGATATAACGAAAATTACGGATTGCTCGGAAGCAATAAGGCCACGGAGGAATCCGTCAAGCTTTTCCCCCGTGACTGCATGCCCATCGTAGAAAAAATCCAAAAGGGGATCCTTGAAAAAACCGGAAAGCATGTGGAAGCTATGATTTACGGCGATGGGGCTTTCAAAGACCCCGTAGGAAAGATATGGGAATTAGCCGATCCGGTGGTTTCCCCGCCTATACTCCAGGGCTGGAAGGCCAGCCCAGCGAAGTCAAATTAAAGTACCTCGCAGATAATGACTTTGCAGACCTGCGTGGAGAGGAACTGAAGGCGGCAATTTCCGATTATATACGCAACAAGGACAGTGATCTGGTCGGCTGCATGGTATCCCAGGGAACAACCCCCCGCCGGTTGACCGATCTGATCGGTTCCCTCTGTGATCTGACCTCAGGCAGCGGTGACAAAGGCACTCCGATTGTTTTGGTCCAGGGTTACTTCGATAATTACACAAAATAAAAAAAGTGGAAATGACAGAATACTATAAAAAGTGCGGTTCCGTGTTCCGGAAACGCACTTTTTTATTGTTTCTGTTCGCCTAATCGGTTTACACCAATTAAGAATTCCCTTCTGCAGCTGCTTTCGCGGCATTTTTAGCAACCAGCTTCGGATTGCTTTCTTTCAAAGCAAATACGAGCAGGAAGCAAGCAACCATGCAAACGGCTCCAATTACAAAGATTGATGTCAGACCGTAGATATCTGCAATCTTACCGGCAACGGCAGACATGATCGCACCGCCAACCATATCACCGGCTGCGATCACAATCGTACTGGAGCTTACCTGCAGCCGTTCCGGCAGGCTTTCTGCAGGAATCACACCACTCCAGATCGGAGTGAAAACAGCAGGCAGCATAGCGAACACAACATATAATACGATAGTTGCTTTTGATCCTCCGCCGAACATGATACCAAGGAACGGTAATACGCAGCAGACATAGGCAAAGAACAAAACAGGCTTCCGGCCGACTTTGTCTGTCAGCGGCATGATCAGCGTCCATGGGAATACCAATAATCCAGCCAGTGCAGAAATACCTCCCATCTTTTCAACGGACATTCCGATGACATTGGTTAAATAAAGAGGTCCGTAGACGATCACGATCCAATATGCCGTCATATGGAGCATTCCGATGATGACACAGATCACAAAATTCCTGTATTTGAACAGCTGCAGGAATTGACCGATATTCTGCGATTTTGAAAGCTCACGTTCCTCGGGCGAAACCTCTATTTCCTTTACAAATTTCATGATCAACAAAGCGACAATAAAGCTGGGGATGGCACTCAATAAAAAAGTCAGCTGCCAATCGAAAACACCAATCAATTGGGTGACGATCAGCGGACCGGCTATATTGGCACAGATACCGATCGTCATAGCAATAATACCGATATTCAATCCATAATGCTCAGGATCTTCATGCCCCATCAGCGTATAGGTCAGAGCAAGAAGAGGACCTTCTGCGATACCGACCAATGCCCTTAATATGAGCAATGTCACGAAGGAATTGGCAAATACGCACAGTCCCGCAAATACGGATGTTGCGAGAGCAAAGACAACAAGCCAGAACTTTCTCTTTCCGCTTTTGTCGGCAACCATTCCAAAAATGATACCGGATATCGCGAGCAAAAGGGTCGTTGCCAAATTGATTTGTCCGACCTGGAAATTATTCAACTGCAGATCCGGCACGATTACCGGCATCATATATGTAATTGCCAATCTGTCTAGATAAAGGAAACCAATGGACAGAGCAAGTAAAATAACCATTCTTACCAGATATCCACGTCTTGGATTTTTCATACTGTGATCCTCCTTCATACACTAAAATAACAAATCGGTAGCGAATCATACTATTCTTTTTGTAATCTGTAATGAAAACCGCATTTTTCCGCTCCGCACATAATTGTATCAGGACGTTCCAGTGTCACACCTGCACGATATCCTGCAGTTCTGGGGAAGTCGGGTCTGCATGCCAGGATCTCTCCGAGTTCTGTTTCTCCGATACCCTTAAAATAATCAGCGTACGCGCAGCGGGTGATGTCGATCATAATATCAGTGTCTGACATTGATACCGGCACCACATCGATAGCAGACCCATCGTACGATGCAGCAAAATACTCCCCTTGTTTCACAATTTTATCGATGGTCGATCCCGTGTTGTCTGCAAAGAAATCCACGCCTTCCTGATAAGCAAGTTTGTCGATGACATCCTCCAAAAGCTTTTTAACGTCTTCTTTTCCATACTTTTCGTACAGCGCCTTTAGAAACGGCACCAAAATCTCTGCCTGAATCTTTTTCTGTTCAATATAAGGAACATCCATATCGATTAACCTCCCGAATACTATATTCTAACTTACGAAAACTGATAGGAAACCATATGCTTTCCCGAATAATATGTTTGACCTCCTTCTTTTGATTCAATCCTGCGGAGCATAACCGGTTAACACTCCAGCATTATTTTTAAAATTTCGCAGTCCGTCTCACGCATGCCCTTGCTCGCCATCCGGCCGACATTTGCAATGGTGTTATCCACACCCTTGGTTATAATGCCGTCGCCTCCCCAGAATTGCTGTCCGTTTTGATACATGCTGAAACCCAGGATGCCGGCATCAATTGCCGTCGCAATTTTCGCCGCGCAGGACGGTTTTGCGCCGTCGCAGACAATTCCCGAAACAATGGCAAGACCGTTTACGACTGTGTGAGCAATCGCCTCATAATCACCCCCACAAAGATAGGCAATTCCGGCACCGGCTGCGCAACCGGCGCTGATGGCTCCGCAAAAAGCGGAAAGGCGCCCTATACTTGTTTTCTGATGAATCGCGATCAGATCGGCTAAAGCTACCGCGCGGTAAAGCTTGTCTTGTGATATCTGGAGTTCTTTGGCGTATTCAATGACCGGCAGCGATGCTGCCAAACCCTGATTTCCACTTCCGGAAAGAATGATCACGGGTTTTTCACAGCCGCTCATTCTTGCATCCGAACCTGCAGCGGCGACAGCCCGTGCCCGGACCTTGATATCATCACCGTAGGTTTTAATCAGTATGTTTCCGATATTTGCACCCCAGCTGCCTGTCATCCCCTCCTGTGCAATTTCACTGTTGTATTCGATTTGTCTGCCGATCATTTCTGCGATATCATCTATTTCAACGATTTCTGCAAATTCGACGATTTCTTTGACATTCAGCATGCTGCGATCGGAAAGACCGACATTCTCAACAACTTCTTTTCCTGCTTCGAACAGCACAACGCCATTTTTCTCTACTAAAGTGATATTAGTGTGATAGTTTTCAATCACCACCCTGGTATTGGAATTGTCTGTAAAAAGAGTTACAGATATATAAAAAATAAGATCGCCTTCATATGAAATCAGCTCCATTTCATGGGTCTCTTCATACTCCTTTATCAAAGGTTTTACTTTTTCCTCTATCGTTGATACTACTTCCAGACGTTTTGATGAATCGCCTGCTACAATTCCGGCTGCCACTGCTGCCTTGATCCCCTTTAATCCTCCCGTATTGGGGACAATTACGCTTTTTACATTTTTTATAATGTTTCCGCTGACCTCAATACGACAGCTTTTCGGCAAGACACCCAGAACCTCTCTCGCTTTGGCTGCGGCATAGGCAAGTGCAATCGGTTCCGTGCAGCCCATCGCCGGAACGAGTTCTTCTTTTAAAATCTGAATATATTCCATATACTTTTTATCTTTTACCTGCATCATTCTATCTCCTTGAATCTGACTTCACATCAGATTGATTCTCATAAACTACTTTTCCGCTTGCAATCGTCATTTCAACGGAGATCTCATCCTTAAAACTTCCTTTGACTGCATAAGGATCCTTGCTCAATACAACGAAGTCGCCATTCTTGCCCGGTTCAATACTTCCCGATTCCTTTTGATGATTGCCGGATACCGCCCCGTTGATGGTATTCATTCTCAATGCATCATCAATCGACACCCGTCTCTTGGGATCTTTCGCATTTACCAATGCTTCGATCCAGCCGAGGGCATCAATCGGCGAACAGGGGCAGTCCGAGCTGCTGGAGATATTAATGCCGGCATCAAGAAGCCTCTGCATCTTCCAGGCCTTCTGCGCTTTTTCCTTCGGCAGCCACTGCATGTAATCTTTGTCGCTCCAGCCATCTGAAATCAATGGCTGCAGTGCTACCCGGATGCCGAGTTCCGCCGCCATTTCCACATGAAGATCAGAGGGCATAATGAAATGTTCTATTCTGTGGTGAAGACCATTCTGCCCCTGCTCCTTGATGACACGATCATAGATATAGAGAATCTGGTCGATCGCCCTTTCACCGATGGCATGGAAAGCGCACTGCATGCCGGATGCATGGGCTGCGGATACAAAATTATAGAGTTGTTCATCGGAATATCCCAGCAATCCTCTGCTGGAAGGCTGGATCGGGAACGGCTCCACATTGGCAATCGTCAACTGGCCCGGCGCTCCGTCTATGCTCAGACATCCGCCAATCCGCGGGAATTGATACCTGTCCCGCACCTTTTTCAAATCGAAGGTCTGTGCATACTCGACAAAGTGTATGGGCAATTGTTCCTGTATTTTCAGAAAGACATCAATGTCACAATCATTTACAAAGGCCATCCCATCGAGGCTGTGTACTCTTGTTACACCCGCAGCCAGCTGCAGATCAGCGATAAATTGGTAAAAACCGGCGATCTCCTTTTCACTGTAAGCGCCCTGGATATACCCCATACAATAGAAGGCGGACAGATTGCTGTCAAATATACCGTTGGGTTCGACTTCTTCTTTGATTTCACCGGACAGTGGGATGCAGTCCAGCATAGCGCTGCTTGCAATCCCGCCGTGCATGGACCAAAGGAACAAGGCCACCTTGTGACCATTCGCCACCTTGTCCAGTTCCCATCTTGTTGGGTATCTTCTTTCCTCAATACAGTCAAAAGTCGGTACGCCGACAAACAGCATGATCTTATCGCCGGTTTCTTTTTCACATTCCTCTTTGATGATGTCCAGCAAATCCTTAAGGCTTTTAACCCTGCCCATTACATCGATGGCGTTGGCCAGGATCAATCCTCCGGAGGAGACATGACAGTGGGAATCGATGAACCCCGGCATAAGCGTTTTTCCCTGCAAATCAATGACTGTTTCTACTTCTCCCGAAAAATCGTCTCTGCTGCCAATCGCTTCAATGATGCCGTTTTTTACAGCGACCCATCTGGCTTTTGGTGCACCCGTATCCATGGTTAAAACGTTGGCGTTTTTCAATACCATATTCATCTTATCTTCCCTCCATACTTACTCTCATAACGATCTCTGAACTACTCATACCGCTTTTGTCAAGCCAGGAAAGCCACAATATATAATACCACAGTCACACAGGCAGCTGCCAGCGCTATGCTTTTCCACCGTCTATATTCTTTATCCATCTTTCGTTTTTCATTCGGTGAGGGGATATCCTCTTCCAGCAGCGCAGACTCTTTTTCCATCCTCTGTTTCAACTCCACATAAGTTATCGAATGGGTTCTGGCCCAGGCCGCATAATAAAGAAGCGCGACACCTGTAATGATAAAGCTCAGTCCGATATTGAACCATCCCATGCTCCACATCATGACCAGATAGAATATGATACTGGATACCAGGGCAAATAACGGGCATGGTGCTTTATACGGGCGGCTTAATTCTGGCTCTTTCCTGCGGAGCCGATAGAAGGACAGAAACCCAATGATATAAACCCAAAACAGGGAACACATTGACAAAGTTGCGATCCAAACGATGGAATTTGTAATGATCAGCAAATAGGTCAGCAACGCTGTCGCAATGACCGATACAAACGGCGTTTTGAATTTCGGGTGAATCTTTCCGAAAAATCTCGGAAGAACACCATCCTGACCCATTTGATAAATATAACGGGCCGGACCGGCAACGCCGGGGTTCATTGTTGACAGGTCACCGCCAAATGCCAAGGCCGCGCAGAGCAATATAATCGGAAATCCGACATATCCTGCTGAAGTAAGGCCTTCTGCAAACGGCGCTGCAGCAGTTGCCAAAGCAGTATGCTGCTCATATGGCACCAGCGCGACTAGAAACCATTGAAGCAATCCGTTCACAGATAGAATAATGAAGGGTACGATCGTCATGGATCGAGGAATATTGATTTGAGGGTATCTGACTTCGCCGCCCATTCCGACAGCTGTCTCAAATCCTGCAAAGCACCACCAAACCCAAGTTACGACCATCATAAATTCTTTGAATGCAGGCATATGTCTCAATGCTTCCGGAACAAAATTTTCAAAGGATCCATTTTGAAACATCATCAGCATCCATATTGCGGTAGCACCCCAAAAGAAAAATACAAAGGCGTTTTGTACCCTGCCTGATATTTCCACTCCTCTATAATTGACATACGCAAAGAACGCTAATAAAATAGCCGCAATGACTCGTGGATCGACATTGAGATCGATGCCTGCCCCTTTGAAAAGC
>JAQUYZ010000081.1 GCA_028691625.1 Eubacteriales bacterium | reverse complement strand
CGATCGGAATGTATGATAACTTTATTAAGCGACTTTATGATAGAAGTATGATATAATCGTGTAATTTATGTCATTTTATTTCATAAACGATGAATAAGCAACAGAAAAGACGGAGCTTGTGATTTGGCTCTGGATTTTAGATTAAATGGAGGACAATCATGAGAGTAAGAGTAACATTAGCCTGCACAGACTGCAAGCAAAGAAACTACAATACGACCAAGAACAAGAAAAACGATCCTGATCGTTTGGAGTTCACAAAGTATTGCAAGTTCTGCAAAAAGCACACTGTTCACAAAGAAACAAAATAAGGGAAGTGATCAAAATGGAAAAGGAAAAAGCAAAGAAGCCCGTTCCGGTGGCTCCTAAAAAACCAAGAGCCAGTATAAAAGATTATTTCAAAGGGATCAAAACAGAGGTTAAAAAGGTAGTATGGCCAACCAGAAAAGAACTTGTTTCCTTTACTGGTGTTGTACTGTTTGCATGCGTTGTTTTAAGTCTGGGAATCTGGCTTGTAGACTCCGCTTTCCTGGCTTCTCTGAAATATGCATTAAACATTAGTTTTTAACGACGGAGTCGTTCAAATCGAATCAGTCGATTTGAATAAAAGAATGAAGGAAGGCACAGATGGCCAAAAGTAAAAAGAACGATGAATTCGAAGAATTCGAAGAACTTGAAGATTTTGATCCGGAAGTCGAGGAAGAGGTCATCGATGACCTTGACGGGGAAGAGGAAGCAATCGAATTAGACGAGGACCTTGAGGAGGAAGAGGAAGCCGAGGCGGAATCAGAAGAGCTTGAGGAGATGCTGCCCCTAGAGGAAGCGGAAACCGAGTCAGATCGCGGAACCGTTGAAGAGGACATCGTAGGCGACAAATCGAAAAAGGCAAAATGGTATGTTGTCCATACCTATTCCGGTCATGAGAACAAGGTAAAGGTGAATATTGAAAAGATCGTTGAGAACAGAGGCATGCAGGATTTAGTTCTCAGTATTATTGTGCCTACCGAAGATCATGTTGAAATAAAAAACGGCCAGAGAAAGGTCAAGACCAGAAAGATGTTCCCGGGCTACGTTCTCGTTAAGATGATCGTTACCAACGAATCGTGGTATCTGGTAAGAAACACCCAGGGAGTTACGGGTTTCGTCGGTCATGGATCCGAACCGATTCCTCTCACCAATGAAGAGGTCAGAAGGATGGGAATTGAGAAGGTATATATCCAGCTGGATATTGAACCCGGCGACAGTGTCAAGGTCATAAACGGACCGTTTGAAAGCTTCATGGGAGTTGTAGAAGAGGTCAACATGGATAAGCAGACACTGAAGGTCAGAATCTCGATGTTCGGAAGGGACACCCCTGTGGAACTGGAATTCGGTCAGGTTGACAAGATCTAAGTCGATTGCCATTCCCGTCTGCAATACAGAGCAATTATCAGCCGTATTTTACGGCGTGCTAAAGAATAGAGCAAGAATTACTGCTTCGCCGCAGAGAAAGGAGATCGATTGATATGGCAAAGAAAGTTGAAGGATTGATTAAACTGCAGATTCCGGCAGGTAATGCAACTCCTGCTCCGCCGGTTGGGCCGGCGCTTGGACAAAAGGGCGTTAACATTATGGATTTCTGTAAACAGTTTAATGCAAAGACCGCCGACCAGCCAGGAATGATTATCCCTGTTGTAATTACAGTTTATGCAGACAGATCATTCACATTTGTTACAAAGACACCGCCTGCAGCAGTTCTGCTGAAAAAAGCAGCAAACCTACAGTCTGCATCCGGAGAACCGAACAAGAAAAAGGTTGCAACACTGAGTGTTGAACAGGCAAGAGAAATTGCAAAACTAAAAATGCCGGACTTAAATGCTGCAAATCTTGACAGTGCAACTGAAATGATCAAGGGCACAGCAAGAAGCATGGGAATTGTGATTAAGGAACAGTAACGTGGGAGGCAATGCCGTTTGTACCACAAGGAGGTAAAGGAAATGCCTAAAAGAGGTAAAATCTACAAAGAGTCAGCGAAATTAGTTGACAAAAGTGCATTATACGATGTCAATGATGCATTAGGACTGGCAGTTCAGACTGCAAAAGCAAAATTTGATGAGACAGTTGAAGTTCATATCAAGCTTGGCGTAGACGGAAGACATGCAGACCAGCAGGTTAGAGGGGCAATCGTACTGCCGCACGGTACCGGTAAAACGAAGAAAGTATTAGTCTTCGCAAAAGGACCAAAGGCTGCGGAAGCAGAAGCGGGCGGAGCCGATTATGTAGGGGCAGAAGAGCTGGCCGCAAAGATTCAGACAGAAAACTGGTTTGACTTTGATGTAGTGGTAGCTACACCGGATATGATGGGCGTGGTTGGAAGGCTCGGTAAGATCTTAGGACCAAAGGGCCTGATGCCAAACCCTAAATCAGGAACGGTAACCATGGATGTTGAAAGAGCGCTTCAGGAGATCAAAGCAGGTAAGGTTGAGTATCGTCTGGACAAAACAAACATCATCCACACACCAATCGGAAAGGTTTCTTTTGGAGCAGAAAAGCTTGCTGACAACTTCAATGCTTTACTGGAAGCGGTTGTAAAGGCAAAGCCTGCAGCTGCGAAGGGACAGTATCTCAAGAGTGTTACAGTAGCTTCGACCATGGGACCCGGAGTCAAGGTTAACCCGATAAAGATATCATTTTAATCAGTACTGAAAATTGAATACCAGCCGTAGACAGCAGGTGCGAGAGCTTAATTTCCTGCCGAGGTATCTTATAAATTGATAAAATTTATTCGGCCTTTTCTGTCTGCGGATGGAAAAGGCTTTTTTCATTCAGGATTTTACGCCCGCGCGGCGTGGCGTATGCACCAATCAAAATCGCCTGGTTAAAAGAACAAGGCGGGAGAGGAGAACAGAAAATGTCAGTAGAACATCTAAAAGAAAAACAGGCAGTGATCGACGAAATCAAAGAAAAGCTCGACAGAGCTCAGTCCGCAGTTGTGATCGATTATCTTGGAATCACAGTAGCTCAGGCAGATGCAATGAGAAAGAAGCTGCGCGAAGCCAACGTAGACTATACCGTATATAAGAACAAGCTTGTAAACAGAGCAATCGAAGGAACAAAATATGAATCCTTGAAAGACGTTCTCTCCGGACCAAGCGCATTTGCTATTAGCTATGACGATGCAATCGCACCGGCCAGAGTACTCAGCGGGATCATCAAGGAATACAAAAAAATGGATTTTAAAGCAGGTGTTATCGAAGGAACCTTCTTCGATGCAAACGGCGTAAAGGCGATTGCGGCACTTCCATCCAGAGATGAACTGATTGCCAAGTTTATGGGAAGCATTCAGTCACCGGTTTCCAAGTTTGCACGTACATTGCAGGCAATTGCCGAGGCAAAGGCAGAGTAACAACCCGAAAACGCAATTAAACAAATTAAAAACAAATTTAAAAGAAGAAAAATAGATAAAGGAGAAAATCAAAATGAATAAAGATCAAATTATCGAAGCGATAAAAGCGATGACAGTTTTAGAATTAAATGAGCTTGTAAAAGCTTGTGAAGAAGAATTCGGCGTATCCGCAGCAGCTCCAGTAGCAGCAGCAGGTGCAGCAGCAGCGGTAGCTGAGGTTGAAGAGCAGACTGAGTTCACAGTTGTTCTTACAAGTGCCGGCGCTGAAAAGATCAAGGTGATCAAGGTTGTCAGAGAACTGACAGGACTTGGATTAAAGGAAGCAAAGGACCTGGTTGACGGCGCTCCTGCAAATGTAAAAGAAGGCGTGTCCAAGGCAGAAGCGGAAGAAGTAAAAGCGAAGCTGACCGAAGCCGGCGCAGCAGTAGAAATGAAATAACATCGCACAAAAGTTCACTGCATTTTTATATGAAGATATTTTATGTAAATATGTATAACAAATCAAAAAAAAGGCGATTCTTAAGAATAATCGCCTTTTTCTATTTCTTGAAACAGGGCTCGCTGAACAATCCGAAGAAAGCTTTGAAAAATAGGCATTTCAGTTGATTATTACCAGAAAAAACTATTTTCTGAAGGGGTAGGGTTTGTTCAGCAGTCCAGGTTCAGCAGTCCATAAATTATTGCTTGACTACTTGATGCAGTTATGATATTATAGTACATTGCCACGCGAAGTATTTTGTTTTCTATGCAAGGAGTGATGAATATGCCAGATCCCGTTAAAATAGGTAAAAAGACACGAATGAGCTACTCGAAGATAAATGAAGTAGCGGCAATGCCAAATCTGATCCAGATTCAGACTGAGTCATATGATTGGTTCATCGAAGAAGGCCTTAGGGAGGTCTTCGAAGATATCTCCCCCATTAAAGATTATGCAGGGAATTTAGTTTTAGAATTCATAGATTATTCCCTGAATGATTCCCCCAAATATGACCAGGAAGAGTGCAAAGAACGTGACGTAACATATGCAGCTCCATTAAAGGTTAAAGTACGGCTTGTGAATAAAGAGACCGGCGAAGTAAAAGAGCAGGAAGTATTCATGGGTGATTTCCCGTTAATGACGGAAAAAGGAACCTTTATCTACAACGGTGCCGAAAGGGTCGTTGTTACTCAATTGGTTCGTTCCCCGGGCCCTTATTATAATGTTACTGTTGATAAATCAAATAATAAACTATTCTCAACCACCATCATCCCAAACAGAGGCGCATGGCTTGAGTACGAAACGGACTCCAACGAAATCATTTCCGTACGTGTAGACCGTACCAGAAAGCAGCCGGTAACCACTTTGCTCCGCGCATTGGGGTTTGCCACTGATCAGGAGATTGTCGACATCTTTGGTGAAGATGAAAGACTGAGAAGAACCATCGAGAAAGACCCTACAAAAAATTACGAAGAGGGATTGAAGGAAATATACAAGAAGCTGAGACCGGGAGAGCCTCCTACCGTGGAAAGCGCCAAGTCTCTCCTTGATTCCCTGTTTTTTGATCCGAAGCGTTATGATTTAGCCAAGGTAGGAAGATATAAATATAATAAGAAGCTGGGCTTATCCAACCGAATCATCGGATGTGTCGCAGCGGAAGATATCATAGATCCGAATACAGGGGAAATTTTAGTGGAAAAGGATACTAAAATTTCAAGAGAAGCCGGTTTCAGAATTGAAAATGCAGGCGTAAAGTTCATTTATGCTTACAGCAGAACGGAAGAAGGACATGTTGTGAAAATTATCGGAAACAACTTTGTCAATCTTGCGGATTATGTTGATTTCAGCCTGGAAGGCTTCAAGGTGGCTGACAAGGTATACTATCCCGTATTGAAGGAATTGCTGGAGAACAACGAGGGAGAGGCCGCTATCAGGGAAGCGCTGCTTCAAAACAAGGTTGCCTTGTCTCCAAAACATATCATCATTGATGATATTATCGCTTCTGTGAGTTATATTCTCAACCTCAACCATGGAATCGGAAACGTTGACGATATTGACCATCTGGGAAACAGAAGACTGAGAACGGTCGGTGAGCTTTTGCAGAATCAGTTCCGGATCGGTCTTGCCCGTATGGAAAGAGTTGTCAAGGAAAGAATGACCATTCAGGATATTGAGGTTACCACGCCGCAGGCGCTGATGAACATCCGGCCTGTCACAGCTGCCATCAAGGAGTTCTTTGGAAGCTCTCAGCTGTCACAGTTTATGGACCAGACCAATCCGCTGGCGGAGCTGACTCACAAGAGAAGACTTTCCGCACTGGGTCCCGGAGGTCTGTCCAGAGAAAGAGCAGGATTCGAGGTTCGTGACGTACATCACTCCCATTACGGAAGAATGTGCCCCATCGAGACTCCTGAAGGCCCGAACATCGGATTGATCGGCTCTCTGACGACTTACGGAAAGATCAATGAATATGGCTTTATCGAAGCTCCTTACCGCCGTGTGGATAAGAGCAAGGGTTTCGTAACGAAAATCATTGATTATCTAACAGCAGATGAAGAAGAAATGCTCATCATCGCACAGCCCAACGAGCCGCTTGATTCCGAGGGAAGATTCGTCAACCACAGAGTTGCATCCCGGGGAGCAGGCGGAGACATCGACCTGGTACCGAGAGATTTGATCGACTATATGGACGTATCACCAAAGCAGGTCGTATCCGTCGCAACTGCTATGATCCCATTCCTTGAAAATGACGATGCAAACCGCGCACTCATGGGATCCAATATGCAGCGTCAGGCAGTTCCGCTTTTGATCACGGACGCTCCGATTATCGGAACCGGCATGGAATATACGGCTGCCAGAGATTCCGGCGTCGTTCTGCTTGCAAAAAATGAAGGTACCGTTGAATATGTCGACGCAACAAAGATAAAAATAAGAAGAACCGACGGCCGGGGGATTGACGAGTATAAGATGCTTAAGTTCAAGCGTTCCAATCAGGGAACCTGCATCAATCAGAAACCGATCGTCAGTAAAAATGAACATATCGAAAAGGGAGAAGTCATCGCAGATGGACCTTCTACCGATATGGGCGAGGTCGCACTGGGTAAAAACCTGCTCATCGGATTTATGACATGGGAAGGCTACAACTACGAAGACGCGATCATATTAAATGAAAAGCTGATCATGGAAGACGCCCTTACTTCTCTTCATATTGAGGAGTACGAAGCGGAAGCCAGAGATACAAAACTCGGACCGGAAGAAATCACAAGGGATATTCCAAACGTCGGAGAAGACGCACTGAAGGATCTGGATGAAGAAGGTATCGTTCGCATCGGAGCGGAAGTAAGCTCATCGGATATTCTTGTAGGGAAGGTTACTCCAAAGGGAGAAACAGAACTGACTGCAGAAGAACGTTTGCTTCGGGCGATCTTCGGCGAAAAGGCAAGAGAAGTCAGAGACACTTCTCTGCGTGTTCCGCACGGAGAAGCCGGTATCGTGGTGGACGTCAAGATTTTCTCAAGAGAAAACGGCGACGAGCTGCCCCCGGGCGTAAACAAACTGGTGAGATGCTATATCGAAACCAAGAGGAAGATCAGCGTCGGCGACAACATGGCCGGACGTCACGGAAACAAGG
>JAQUYZ010000080.1 GCA_028691625.1 Eubacteriales bacterium | reverse complement strand
AATCGGCGTCGGGGCCGGGCTGATCCTGGATTCGAAGCTCTATGAGGGCCGTTTCAATTCCGCAGGTGAAATATTCAATCATATTGATCCGGCAAAGCTCAACAGCGGATTAAATCTTGAGAAATCCATCTTTCTGGAATCTCTGATTAAAAAATCCCAGGAGAGCATAAAGAAAAAGTCAACATCTCCTTATACCGAAGAAATGTCCGACTTTGAGGGCGTTGTCAAGGCGTATCAGGATAACAACCCATACCTGTTAAAACATCTGGATGATATCGGTATGGAACTGGGATGCACCATATCCAATATCGCGAATCTTCTTTCTATCGATACGGTGATCATCGGAGGCGAATATATCGTATTCTATCAAAACTTCTTCGAAAGGATCAGTAAGATCGTTAAGGAGCATTGCATTTTTACTCCGGAAATACGCCCTTCTGCGTTGGGCCGCTATGCAGGCATTATGGGGCTGTTCGCCATATCAAGAGAGCATTACTTCGACTCGCTCATTCAATCGATTTAAGGCTCTTTTCCGCCTTTTTTGCGATTTGTAACGGAGTTGGTTCTTCTGTCATACTATAAACGGGGAATAAATCTATGAGGCAGGAGAACGGAAATGGTCAATTATAGTCAGACAAATCAATTCTTAACCTACGAACAGGTGAATCTGATCAATGATTTCAGAGCGCTTTGGTCCGATGTGATCATCTGGCTGCGCTCCTATGCGGTCAGCGTATTAACCGAATTTAGTGATGTAAATGCGATCAGGAACCGGATCGCTCGTATTACAGACGAATTGAATCAAAAGCTTCAGCCTTTTTTCGGAGTCGAACAGGCGGCACAGTTTCAGCAATTGTTCTTACTGTATCTGCTTCATGCAGATTCGATCATTAGTGCTATGAAAGACAATGACCGCCAGGCGGCGGACAGCGCCGTGGTTGCGTTGTATAAAGATGCTGACAATATGGCTGATTTTCTGGCCAGAATCAATCCGGACTGGAGCAGGGACCAATGGCAGAATTTATTTTATCAGCTGACGGAAACAGGTATTGCAGAAATCATTGCGTTATATTCCGGCGATTACGAAAAGGAAATCAGCATACGGAGCCGGCTGCTGAAGCTTGCTTTGGTACTGGGAGACTATATGGCAAGCGGTGTGATTAACAAATTATCTGATGGCATCCATTCGTCTGTCAAAGGATCGGGCATGTCCGGTATCAGTCAAAACCAGGATACGTACCTTACATACGGACAAATGAACCTGATCAGTGATTTCAGGTCACTTTGGAGCGAATTGGTTCTCTGGATCCGGTCCTACATGGGCAGTATCCTCACCGGTTTCAGCGATAGCGATGCGATCCGCGGCCAGCTCAACCGCATATCGGTAGAAATGAAACAGAAGCTCGAGCCTTTTCTCGGTACCGAACCGTCCGACCGGTTTCAGTATCTGCTCAACTTGTACCTGTATCATATCCAGGATCTTGTCGGCGCACAAAAGGAAAACGACCAGCAAGCGATGGAAAGCGCCGTTGCCCAGATTTACAATGATACAGATGGTATGTCGGATTTCCTTTCACAAACCAATCCATACTGGAGTAAAGATCAATGGCAGAATCTGCTTGATCAGCAGAACGAATTGATCGTATCGCAATTGACAGCTTTGGTTTCCGGTGAATATGAAAGGGAAATTGAAATCCGGGATCGCGGGATGAAGCTTGCATTGGTGCTGGGAGATTATATGGCACACGGTGTCCTTCATTTTTTAAGACCTGTTCTTCTCCGCTAGAAAGTGAAAAGCAGCTGGTATTCATGGAATAACAAGCTGCTTTATTGTTTTATTACATAAACATCCTAATCGTTACAACGTCGCAACCATGATCGCTTTGATGGTGTGCATTCTGTTTTCCGCTTCATCAAAGACCACGGAATGTCTGCTTCTAAAGACTTCGTCCGTTACCTCACGAATATCATAGCCTTTTTCTTTCCAGGTCTTCGCCATCTTGGTTTCAAAGTCGTGAAAAGCCGGCAGGCAGTGCAGGAAGAGAACATCCTGATTTCCAGTGGCTTTCAGCAATTCCATGGTAACCTTGAACGGCGTCAGCATCTTCACCTTGTCAGGGATCTGGTCCTCTTCTCCCATAGATGCCCAGACATCCGTATAGATGACATCCGCGCCCTTCAGGCAGGCAGGATCGCTGGACACCTCTATGATGCTGCCCGTCTCCCCGGCGACCTTTCTTGACGCTGCCAGGACTTCCTTGTCAACCTCCAGTTCATCCGGTCCGTAGGCAACAAAATGAATCCCCATCTTGGCACAGCCGTACATCCAGGCATAGGCCATATTATTTCTGATATCGCCGCAGAAAATAACCTTCGTCTTACTCAGCGGCTTGTTAATATGCTCCTCCATGGTCATCATATCAGCCAGGATCTGTGTCGGATGGTCGATGTCGGTCAGCCCGTTCCATACGGGGATACCCGAATATTTGGCAAGATCCTCCACTGTCTTCTGCTCAAAGCCTCTGTACTCGATCCCGTCGAAGAATCTTCCCAGTACTTTTGCACTGTCCTCAATGGATTCTTTCTTTCCAACCTGGGAACCTGAGGCTTCCAGATAGGTAACATGGCCGCCTTCGTCATGGCAGGCTACTTCAAAGGAGCACCTTGTCCGTGTGGAAGTTTTCTCAAACAGCAGAACGATATTTTTGCCCTTTAACCTGTCTCCGCAGATACCCGCACGCTTCTTTGCCTTTAAATCGTGTGCAAGGTCAAGCAAATACCTGATTTCCTGCGAAGTAAAATCCATTAACGTTAAAAAACTTCTTCCCTTTAAATTAACTGCCATTCGTTTCAACCTTCTTTCTGTTTTTTCTGTTTGGGTTTCAATATATATTCCTGCAGGAGCTTATGCGCTAAGAATTTCTGCGCATCTGCCTTCATGGATAGATTTACGATCAGCATGAACAGCTCCAGCATATCGTCGTCGGAAAGCTCCGTTTCCTTTAGTTGATATTTGCTTTCCTCGATCATGCGGTTGATGCTCTGTGGCAGCAGTTCCTGCTCTTTCGCCTGGACCGCAAGGATTCCGTTGTAAAGAGCCGGCATATGGATTTTATCATCAAACTCCGAGTTATAGTTCTCGATGAGAGGCCTTACTATTTTTTCGATCTCTTCCATCTGGAAGGTGCCCTTCAGATAGAAAATAAGGGTTAGCAGTATCATATGATCCTTTGAGTATTTTTTGTTGACCGGCCTGGGCAGCATAGTATGCTTCACATAATTACCGATCATGGTTTTGGTGATCACCTTGTCCTTATCGCTCTTTTTGTAAATACTCAACTCCCTGTTCAGAAAAGTTTCCGCTTGATCCATATATATTTCCATGTCCGGGAATTCATTCCCCTTGATTTTGCCGTTGGAAATATACTCTTCCATCGTATTTTTAACAAATTCTTCATATCTCATCCTATCCACCTCCATCGTGCCGCAATATCGTTGCAGCAAAAGATCTAGTATGTGTAACCCTATTATAAGGTTTCCGTTACTTGTTGTCAATGTATGATGGTATTATGACGTATGGCCAAGGGAAGTCCCCAGCTATCCTCGAGGTGGTTTTGTTCCATAATACTGATAATAGGTAACCTCGAGTCTGCCGTTGTATAGCTTGCGGCGACGGTCGGCAGGTCTCCCGATAGCGGTGGTTTCAAACTCCTTATCGGTCGTGATCAGATAGAGGGACCAGGTCTGGCTGCTCTCGAAAATCCTTCTCAGATCCTTGTATATTTTTCGGATTTCATCCTTTTCTCCGATTCTCTCTCCGTAAGGTGGATTACAGATTATGATTCCATGATCCTCCTCAAGCCGGACATCCTTCAGCGCTCTGATATGAAATTCTATGCAGTCGTCCACTCCCGCCTCCATCGCATTTTCCCTTGCAGCCTTCACGGCGGAAGGCATAATGTCAGAGGCAATGATCCGAGTCTCCGCATCATTTTTGACCGCGTCAAAGGCGGCAATTCTTTCTTCCTTCCACAGGCCGGCAGGGATAGCAGGCCATTGCTCCGAAGCAAATTTCCGATTCAGCCCCGGAGCGATATTCTTTGCAATCAATGCCGCTTCGATGGGTATAGTTCCCGATCCGCAGAAAGGATCCAGCAGCAGTCGTCCCTCCTTCCAGAAGGAAAGCTGCACCATGGCAGCAGCCAGTGTTTCCTTGATGGGTGCCGCCACATCCTTTATCCGGTAGCCCCGCTTGTGAAGTCCCGCTCCGCTGGTATCCAGGGTTATGGTCACCCTGTCCTTCAAAAGGGTCAGCTTGATGGTATATTCCGGTCCGGTCTCCTTGAACCATTCACAATGATAGGTTTCCTTCAGCCGTTCCACTATGGCTTTCTTCACGATGGCCTGACAGTCGGGGACGCTGTGAAGCTTTGATTTGACGGAAGTCCCTGTAACGTTGAATTTACCGTCCTCCGGAATCCATTCTTCCCAAGGCAGCGCCTTGGCCTGCTGGAACAGCTCCTCAAAGGAGAGTGCGTTAAATTCGCCCAGTTTGATCAGAACGCGATCCGCGCAGCGCAGCCACAGGTTTGATTTTACAACGGCCCTCTCATCTCCGAGGTATGTGATTTTTGCATCTTCCGATTTAAGAACCTTGAAACCAAGATTCTCGATCTCTCTTTTTACGACCGCCTCCAGACCGAAGGTGGCCGTGGCAATCAGCTCCAATTTCGCCAAGCTTTTTTCCTCCTTATCGGCGGCTGTATTGAATCCATCGGCACGTACCGCCTTGTTTCTCTTCCAGGCGTTCTGCCTGATAAAAAAAGCTCTCATGCGAGAGCTTTTTGCTTTTTATACGAACGACCTTCTCCTGTTCATTTGATTGTTTTCTATCGCATCAATTGAATTCAAGGCCTTTCCTGTACCTATGGCCACACAGGATTTCGGATCTTCCGCAACTCTTACCCTGATCCCCGTGCGTTCCTCGATTCTCTTGTCGATTCCGTGAAGCAGTGCGCCTCCGCCGGTAATCACAATACCGCTGTTGCTGATATCCGCAGACAATTCCGGTGGTGTTCTTTCCAGTACGCCGTGGGCAACCTCGCAGATCACCTGAAGAGGCTCGTCCAATGCTTCCATCATCTCTTTCGATGTGATTTCAATGGATTTCGGTAAGCCGGTAACCAGGTCTCTGCCTCTGCATTCCTTCACAACAATTTCTTCTCTCGGATAGGCCGTGCCGATGGTCATCTTCATTTCCTCGGCTGTACGCTCTCCTATATATAGCTTATGCTCTTTCCTCATATACTTGATGATGGCTTCATCAAATTTATCTCCGGCAACCTTTACAGAGGTGCTGGTTACGATTCCGCCCAAAGAAATTATGGCTACATCCGTGGTACCTCCGCCGATATCGATGATCATGATTCCATCCGGTTTTGAGATATCAAGCCCTGCTCCGATGGCAGCCGCTACCGGCTCTTCCATCAGATAAACAGATTTTCCTCCTGCCTGCGTTGCCGCTTCTCTTACCGCTCTTTTTTCTACCTCGGTTACGCCGCTGGGTACGCATACCATGATTCTGGGTTTAAAGAATCTGCTGTTTCCGCAGGTTTTTCTGATAAAATATTTCAGCATTCTCTCCGTTACATCATAATCGGAAATAACGCCATCCCGCAAAGGTCTCACTGCGATAATATTGCTGGGCGTTCTCCCGAGCATCTGTCTGGCCTCTTCACCCACTGCCAGAATTTCATTGGTGTCCCTGTTGATTGCAACAACGGAGGGCTCGTCCAACACGACGCCCTTTCCTTTTATATAAACCAAAACATTTGCTGTTCCAAGGTCAATTCCTACTTCGTCTGTAAAACCCAAATCTTTTCCCTCCTTAATATATATGAAAGTATTGCTGTAATTCATAAGGTATATATCTTGCATACATTCTTATCTTTTACGTTTATCTTTAATATTATATCTACAAAGTCAAAGATTTTCAATTTTTATTTTCCAATTTGACAGATAAAGTTATTGGCTGTTATTAACGCATTTGTATAAAATTTTCAACTGTCCCTTTCGGGGCGTTATATTTTTACAATATCCACCATGTTGAAATCTTCCAAAGTCTTCCTCATGAGCAGACTGTTGGCCAGTGCGTTGGCTGTATCGATTGAGGTCAGGCAGGCAATGTTTCTTTCGATCGCCTTTCTTCTCATCTGAACGGATTGTACCGCAGGCTTTCTCCCGATGGCTGAGGTGGATACCACGAAGTCAACTTCGCCGGTATCGAACAGATCGCTGGTATTCGGCGACGGCTCATCATGCTTGTTTACGATCAGCGCAGGCACATCATGCTCCCTCAGGTATTCCGCCGTACCCTTTGTCGCCCAGATCTTATAGCCGAATTCGATGAACTTCTTCGCCAGCGGAACCACCTCCGGTTTATCTGAATCCTTTACGGTAATCAGCACGCAGTCTCCCACCTTGTGCATCTCATATCCCGCTGCGATCAGTCCCTTGTACAGGGCAGTCTCCAGGTTGTGATCGATGCCGAGCACTTCACCGGTGGATTTCATTTCCGGACCCAGATGATTGTCTGCATCATGGAGCTTTGGAAAGCTGAATACCGGAACCTTGACCGCTACATAATCACCCTCCGGGCAGACACCGCTTCCATAGCCGAGATCCTTAAGTTTCGCCCCAAGAATCACCTTTGTTGCAAGATCGACAATGGGTACATTGGTTACCTTACTGATGTAGGGAACCGTCCTTGACGATCTTGGATTTACCTCAATGACATAGACCTCATGCTCATAGATGACATATTGAATATTGACGAGGCCTGAGACATTCAGTTCCTTTGCCAGCCGTCCGGTATAGTTCACGATGGTATCCCTGATTTCCTGTGTCAGCGTTTGGGGCGGATAGATGGAGATCGAATCTCCGGAATGGACCCCTGCACGTTCGATATGCTCCATAATCCCGGGAATGAGGAA